>CAZAKD010000026.1:8828-9394 GCA_964485435.1 uncultured Lachnospiraceae bacterium | reverse complement strand
GGAAATGATGCATGAAGTATTTGGTATTATATTGTTTTGCATTGGAGCAGGTATTGTATTTTGGTTATTTCGAACGTATCACATTACATTAGATGAGATAGGTAAGGCGATCTATGATAATCATGTGATAAGAATGGGGAAGCATAATGGATTCATTAGGTAAAGTTTTTGAAATATTAATAACAGTAATACTAATATTTATTGCCCCTATCTATTATTTTTCAGTAAAACAAGACATGATAAATCAAACCTATGTTACAACAGCAACAACCTATTTCGTTGATTCCACACGTAATATAGGGTATATGAGCAAGGAGATGTATGAGACTTATATAAAAAAGTTGAATCATACATCTAATATATATGAGATTAATATAACACATTACGAATTTTCACTTGAATATGCTGAAGAGTATTCGAAACATTACTATACAAAACATGAAGAGGATATATTAGAACATATAAACTCAGCAACTATTGCTTCAGAGGGAAATGGTGATGGTGATAGGGATGAACTTTTAGATGAAGCTATAGAAATCGTAGTTGAAAGTGGTCAAGCCTCAGCA
>CAZAKD010000026.1:0-8818 GCA_964485435.1 uncultured Lachnospiraceae bacterium | reverse complement strand
CAATTGTATTCCCAAGAAGAAAGATACTATTTTCATCAAGGGGATTACCTTATGATTCAAGTTTATAATAAGAATAAAACAATTGCTACTCTTTTGTCTCAAAGTATTTTAAAAACAAACCTCCCAGTGGAACAAGTATATGTAGTATATGGAGGTGCAATTAGGGATGAAGTTAACTAATATTGGGTCAGTCTTTGCTATGATATTTATCTGCTTTGCAGTCATGTTAGATCATAGAATGGAGATAGTCAATAGAACTTTAAAGCTACAACATGAGTACAATCAAGGAGTTGACAATAGCCTAGAAGCAGCAATGGATAGATTGGTTGAAGTTGATGATAGTCTGAGAGCTAGAATTAACAAAGAAGAAGCAGTTGAGATTTTCTTTCGTAATTTATCCATACATTTTCAAGTCATTGAGAATAAACAACTGACTCATACATTAAAGGGACATGTACCGCTTATAGCTATTATATTAGAAGATGGATTCTATATATATTATGATAAAGAAGTATATAGTAATGGAACAAAGATACTTCAGAAGACATTTACAGAGAAGACACCTTATTTATATGAAGAAGGCGAATATACATATTTCTTTACATTAACTGATTATATTAGAATATGGGATGGAAAGAGTGGTAAAAAAGTTCAAGGAAGATATAAAGACATTGTAATGAATGGGGAGGTGGATATACAGAACAGGATTCTTAGAAATGAGGATGAATTTCATAGGGTTCGGAGAGATACAATTATAAATAAATTAGAAGAAACCATTGAATATTATATTAATAATCACAATAAGATAAGTTCACATTATGGAATTAATTATGAGTTTACATTGCCTACTATAGAAGAGGAGGATTGGTATCGTACTATAAACGACATTAGCATGATAGCTTTTATGCAAGGATACCCTCACAAGAATCAGTTGACAGGAACATATAATCATTATGCCATCGCTGGAGCAAGATTACACAAATAGATAAATCTCTTATATTTTTCTATATCATAGTCGATATTCATTATAGAATATAAAGAAAAAAGGTGGTATAGAATGGATTTGCTAAGTTTTCTAATTGGAAAAAAGAATGAAACAACAGAATCTAATCACCCATTTACATATTATGATAATAACTTCAGATATATATATTGCTTTGGTTTAGGTGTGCTTGCATGTGGACATATGAAAGCCATCAGTGAAACACAACAATATTTTAACCAACTATTAGACCTAATTAGGCTTCCAGAAAAAGAAAGAAATAGAATTATAATTGATATTAATAATAATTTTGACTATAAGATAAATGAAGTATTTAAATTATTAGATACCAAAGAGAAACAATATGTATTCATATCAGACTTGATCAAGCTCTCTAATAATACATTATGGGCACAATTGTATTCAGAGAAAGTTGTTCATTGCTATATGAGCGTGTTTCAATTATCTAAAGCAGAGAGAGACTTCTTAATTGAGTTTACAAATCTATCATATAAAAAGAACAAGGATGAGGCCCTAAGTAGATATAAAGATTTTGCAAGACTAGGGTATATGATACGTTATTCCAGTTTGAAATATATGAGCGGAGATATAATTATCTCGGAAACCTTTGATGATCTTAATCTCTCTAATGGAGAAACTATTACAATCGACAAGCCTACTACAATTCGAGGAGATATTACTGTTGAACATAATTCTACATTAATATTAGATGGAGCTAATTTAGACATTTATGGAAGCATCTTAGTTAAATCGGGACGATTGATAATTAAAGATACTAAAATAATTGCTGTTGGAATGGAAAGACGGATAATGATATATATTCAACATTCTGCATATACAAGAATTGAAGATTCAGTGATTGATTGTAGCTTTAAGTGTGGAATGATTCATCAAGTTGAGGGAAACCTGTTGATAAATAATACACATATATCCCATACAAAGGGTGAGAATTGTATTATCTTTGAAGGTAGATCTTTTTGGATGAATGGAACGACAATTGAAGATGCTCTAGATGGTGGAATAAGGTTGCAGTATGAGGTGGAATCATTCATTGATGATTGTAATTTTTATAATTGTCAAGCAGAACATGGTGGTGGCATATATTCAAATTCTATCTATGATACAAAAATTACGAATAGTAACTTCTATAATTGTAAAGCCAAGTATCTAGGGGGCGCTGTTTATTTTATAGCTAAAAAATATGGTCAATCCTTGTATGGATGTAATCTTGAAAAATGTTTCCCAATAGACAGTGTGGTATTCAATGATTTTCAAAGTGAGAATAACAGATGGGGTGAGACAGATGAGACTTGATACGTTAACCAAATTGAATCGGAAGAAAAAGATGTGGATTACCCCAAAACATCCTCTATATTTTGAGAATATGGATTTCAAGATAAAATATAGTACAGGTATTTTCCTTCATGCAGAATTGAATAAGGAATTAAGTACTCTAAATAACTTTGAACTGGAAAGAATTATTATGAAAGGATTAGGATTAACAAGCTCAGAGGTATCTCAAGTGATTAAAAAATCTCAAAAAGCGGAACGTATTGTAGATAATATGTTAGGGATTCTTGATACTTTATTAAAAAAGCACCTGTTCCTTCTAGATTTACTTAGTGTAAGCATGCTAACCGGAACTATATCCGAGGAAGAATCTAGATCTGTTGATATATTTTCTGAATTATTAGGTATAAAACCATCGGAGCTATCTGTTCTGAAGGAGTTTATTAACCATGCCTATCATATTGAGAATAAATATTGCATAAAAGACTTTCAGAAAATGATTCAAATGAATATGCCGATTACGATGTCTGAGTTAAAATTTTATCTTCCAGAATTAGAATATATAAATAAGATAGAAAGTAAAATTATAAAACCCAATAATACACTTTTACTTGTGGATGAGTGTATTATTAATAATGACATTATAGTTCCTCAAAATACAACGTTAATAATTGATAATGCTAAGGTCCATATGAATGGAAGTATTATATTAACTGGTGGCCATCTTATAATTCGTAATAGTGAATTAGTAAATGAATCTTTAGAAAAAAATGTGCTTATACATGTAAAGTCTTTTTCAGAAGTAGAGATATTGCAATCTCAAATAGATTGTAGAAATCGTTGCTGTGCTATATATCAAGAGAATGGAAATCTCAGAATTATAAAATCTATAATTGTGAATACATCGAAAGAAAGTGCAATTCGATTTTGGGGAAATCAAATATCAATTGAAGACACTAAATTCTACAATTGTTTTGTTGTTGGAACGGGAGGGGCATTACAGATTACGAAAGGTAGAGGCTTAATTAAAGGCTGTAGCTTTGAAGAATGTGAAGCCAAGATAGGTGGAGCTATAGCTGCATCAGATGAGATTATGATTCATATGTGTAGATTTATTTTCTGTAAAGTAAGTGAGTATGGTGCTGCTATATATTATAAAGGAGAAGTAAAATCCAATGTAACAGATTGTGAATATATTGGCTGCTATCCAGAAAAGGAAGAACTCATTCAATATATTGGTAATCAAAGAGAAAAAACAATCAATAAGGAGTATGTCATTAGAATTGCTACAATTCTAGATTGTCCTCTACATGTAAAAGAGATGGGTATTTTAACCATTAAAGATGCAACAATCTATATGAATTATAATATTCATTCTAAAGGTATGATTCATATTAAGAATTCTAGAATTATTGCAGGTAAGATAGAAAGTGATTATTTATTCTACTTAGATTGGGGTAAAACATCATTTATAGACAATTGTGAACTAGATGGACATGAGAAGGTTGGTGTTATCTGGGCAAATGGAACGAAGATATCTGTTTCTCAATCCATATTCCGTAATACAAAGAAGGGTAGAGCAATCTATGATGCCTATGAACCAAAGATACATAGTTGTATATTTTCTAATTGCCATAATGGAGCAATTACTGCAAATGCAGGAGAAATGAATCATAATATATTTGTGAATTGTCGTGATAAGAGTGGAGCAGGAATTATTATCTACGGAACAAAAGGTACCATTAAAGATTGTCAATTTATCCGTTGTATTACAGACTATAGTGGAGGGGGAATTGATAAGTCTGGAAATCATAAGATTATCAATTGTCATTTTGAGGAATGTAAACCTGATGATATAAACTAAATTAAGAATGAACCTTTAACGAAATGTGAACAAACGGTTAATTTTACTTTAAATCGCTTGAAAACAGGAGAAATCCTTGTTTTTGACATTGAATTATTAAAGAACTTAGAGTAGAATTAAAATTATATTAGTTAGTAGATAGATTAGTTAATCATTGGAGGATTACATGAGAAAAAAGTCACACATTTCGCTTGCAAAATACATAATTAACAACATGGGGACAGAAGAACTAATAATACATAAGAAGGCATTTTATATTGGAAGCATATTACCTGATTGTGTTCCATCTTTTATTACAAAAAGACATTCTATTGATGATACATTTGAAACATTAAAAAATGAGATTCAAAAGATAACAGAGAAATTTGATGTATCCCAAGGTATGAATAGTTATTATTGCAGACACTTAGGAGTAGTAACTCATTACATAGCAGATTATTTTACATTTCCTCATAATAATATCTTTAAGGGTACTATTAAGGAGCATTGCTCTTATGAGAATGATTTAAAGAAGTCATTTAGAGATTATGTTCGTTTTGATACTACTCAAAAGGAAAGAGATGCTAAGTTGCAATTTCGTACAGTGGAAGAGATATGTAAATTTATCGCTTTTATGCACAAAGAGTATTTAGAAGCAAAAAAGGTGGTTAAGGTAGATTGTGAATACATAGTAAGAATTTGTCATGAAGTAGTAGATGCTATTCTACTTTTCTTTGAGACTATTCATGAAACAATAAGAACAAAAAGCGTGGCAATTGCTTAATATTTTATAGAACCCAACGTAAGGGTAGGAGTTTTAGATATGGAGATACTATATCTAAGGCTCCTACTATTTACGTTTCTAGATTTACATAATAAAAAAACTTGCAAATTATAGAATATAGGATAAAATAGAGAGTGATTGTAAATGAACAAAATAGTGAGATGGAAAGGTATTAATCATGATACAAGCATGTAATATAACGTTAAGATTAGGAAAAAGAGCATTATTTGAAGAGGTAAATATAAAGTTTACAGAAGGGAACTGTTATGGATTAATTGGTGCTAATGGTGCTGGTAAGTCTACTTTTCTTAAAATTTTATCAGGACAACTAGAACCAACAAGTGGTGATATTGTAATCACTCCAGGACAAAGGCTATCCTTTCTTCAACAAGATCATTTTAAATATGATGAATACGATGTATTAACAACAGTTATAATGGGAAATCTCAGACTTTATGAGATTATGAAAGAAAAAGATGAGATCTATAGTAAAGAAGACTTTACAGAAGAAGATGGAATTAAAGCAAGTGAGCTAGAAGGTGAATTTGCTACACTCAATGGATGGGAAGCAGAATCTGATGCAGCATCTTTATTAAATGGACTTGGAATAGGGACTGAATACCATTATAAGATGATGAGTGATTTGAATGGTAATGAGAAAGTAAAGGTTCTTTTAGCACAAGCTTTATTTGGTAATCCAGACGTACTTTTACTAGATGAGCCGACGAACCATTTAGATATGGAAGCAATTCGTTGGTTGGAAGAATTCTTAATTAATTTTGATAATACTGTAATTGTTGTATCTCATGATAGATACTTCTTGAATAAGGTATGTACACATACTGCTGACATCGATTATGCGAAGATTCAACTTTATGCTGGTAATTATGATTTTTGGTATGAATCAAGCCAATTAATGGTTAAACAGATGAAAGACGCAAACAAGAAAAAGGAAGAAAAAATCAAAGAATTACAAGAGTTTATTCAAAGATTTAGTGCAAATGCTTCAAAATCTAAGCAAGCAACTTCCAGAAAAAAAGCTTTAGAGAAAATTGAATTAGACGATATTAGACCATCTAGTCGTAAATATCCATATATTGATTTTAGACCAAGTCGTGAGATTGGTAATGAAGTTCTTACGGTAACCAACTTATCTAAAACAATTGATGGTGTAAAAATCCTTGATAATATATCCTTTATTGTTGGACACAATGATAAGATTGCATTTGTAGGGCCTGATACGTTGGCAACAACAACTTTATTTAAGATTTTATCTGGAGAAATGGAACCAGATGAAGGGGACTATAAATGGGGAATTACAACCAATCATTCTTACTTCCCTAAAGATAATACCAAAGACTTCGATTGTGATGATTCAATTGTAGATTGGTTAATGCAATTTTCTCCTGAGAAAGATGTAACTTATGTACGTGGTTTCTTAGGTAGGATGCTTTTCGCTGGAGAAGAAGGAATAAAGAAAGTAAATATTTTATCTGGTGGAGAAAAGGTTCGTTGTATGTTATCTAAAATGATGATATTAGGCTCTAACGTATTACTTATGGATGAACCAACGAACCATCTAGATATGGAATCTATTACAGCATTAAATAATGGTATGATTAAATTCAATGGTGTTGTATTATTCACTTCTCAAGATCATCAGTTTGTGCAAACTATTGCGAATCGTATCATGGAGATTACTCAAGGTAGTTTAATAGATAAGATCTGCACTTATGATGAATATCTTGACAATGACGAATTGGCTCGTAAGAGACAAGTTCTAAATATATCTAATACAGAAGACGAAGATTAATATATTTAACTTAATCTAAGTTAAAATTAATCTAAGTAAAATATAAGCTTGAAAGGGAACATATCAAAATCCTTTCAAGCTTTTTATATACATGAATACTTAGGTTTTTATCTGGCTGTTGTATTAAAATACCAGAGAGGATATAATAGATATAGAAAAAATATGGACACAACTGATTAAGAATCCTATAGGATTCAAGGATTATACATTATATGGTAGATGAGGTAATATATGAACTTATTAACATTAGAGAATTTGACAAAGAGCTATACAGATAGAATTCTATTTAACAAAATATCATTAGGAATGAATGAAGGAGAAAAAATAGGTGTAATTGGAATCAACGGTACAGGGAAATCCACCCTATTGAAGATTATTGCTGGCCTTGAATATCCAGATGAAGGTAATGTGGCAAAGGGTAATAATATAACAATTACTTATCTTTCACAACATCCAGAATTTAAAGAAGATCTAAATATATTAGAAAATGTACTTGATGGTGTTTCAATTACCAACCCAAACTGGAACTTGGAAAGTGAGGCAAAATCAATGCTGAATCAATTTGGAATTATTGATTATAGCGGGGATATATCTATACTTTCAGGAGGACAAAAAAAGAGAGTAGCCTTGGTTCGTGCCTTGATGCATGTGTCAGATATTCTTATATTAGATGAACCAACGAACCATCTAGATAGTGAGATGGCTCATTGGCTAGAAGACTATCTTAATAAATATAGAGGTGCTTTAATTATGGTTACACATGATAGGTATTTCCTAGATAAAGTAACCAATCGAATTGTAGAAATCGATAAGAGCAATCTCTATAGCTATACAGCAAACTATACCACCTTTCTACAATTAAAAGCAGAAAGAGAAGAAATGGAACTTGCTACAGAGAGAAAGAAGCAAAGCCTATATAGAATGGATCTCGAATGGATGATGCGTGGTGCAAGGGCAAGATCTACGAAGCAAAAAGCACATATACAGCGATTTGAAGAGCTTAGGGATAGAGACAAATTACAAGTAGATGGCAATGTTGAGATGAATTCTATGGCTTCAAGAATGGGAAAAAAGACCTTAGAAGTCAACAACATTCAGAAAAGTTATGGAGACAAAGTTCTTATTAAAGACTTCACCTATATCTTTCTTAAGGATGATAGAATTGGAATTATAGGTAAGAATGGCTGTGGAAAGTCAACATTGCTAAAGATATTAACTAATGTGATTGAACCTGATTCAGGAGATGTTGAGATCGGACAAACTATTAAGATCGGATACTTTTCACAGGAAAATGAGTATATGAATGAAGAACTTCGTGTAATAGATTACATTAGGGAAGTTGCAGAATATATCCAAACAAGTGATGGTAGTGCTAGTGCTTCACAGATGCTAGAGAGGTTCTTATTTACAGGTGCAATGCAATATTCTCTAATAGGTAGATTATCAGGTGGAGAGAAGCGAAGACTATATCTATTAAGAGTTTTAATGGAGGCACCGAATATTCTTATACTAGATGAACCTACCAATGACCTGGATATACGCACGCTATCTATTCTAGAAGACTATCTAGATAGCTTTCCTGGAATTGTAATCACAGTATCTCACGATCGCTATTTCTTAGATCGAGTAGTAGATAGAATATTTTCATTTACTGGTGATGGCATGATTAAACAGTATGAAGGTGGTTTTTCTGATTACTTAGTTGCACTAGAGAGAGATAAACAATTAGACGACAATACACAGTTGAATAATAAGCAAGTTGATAAACCTATCATAGGAAAAGTAAAAGAAACAAAATTAAAATTCTCTTACAAAGAACAACGGGAATATGAAAATATTGATAGTGAGATTGAAGTTCTAGAAGATAAATTAAAAGATACTGAAGATGGAATTGTAAAAAGTGCAAGTGACTATACAAAATTAAATCAGCTTATGGCCACAAAAGAAGAATTAGAGCATGAATTAGAGGGAAAGATGGAACGATGGATCTATCTAAATGATCTCGCTGAGAAGATACAAGAAGAAAAAGAGAAGTAATTACTAATTGGAGAGCTATAACATGGTGGGGGTGCAAAGCAATGAAAG
>CAZAKD010000025.1:6427-13381 GCA_964485435.1 uncultured Lachnospiraceae bacterium | reverse complement strand
CATTTTTCATGATAGAGCGGACTCGCTTGGGTGAATCCATACAACAAGCAAGTATGGGAGTATTTATTGGATGTTAGTAAGGAAGCAGTAGAATTAGGATTTGATGAGATTCAATATGATTATATTAGATTCTCTACGGATAGTAGGATGAAGAATGTAAGTTTTGGCGACGTTGCTAAGGATAAGTCTAAGATTGATGTGATTACTGAATTTACCCAATATGCATATGAAACCTTAAAGCCAATGAATGTGTATGTATCCGCAGACGTCTATGGTGCAATTATTGATAGCGAAGTAGATGCTAAGATTGTAGGTCAAGATTATAAAGAGATGGCGAAATATCTGGACTATATCTGTCCTATGGTGTATCCTTCCCATTATGCATATGGAGCTTATGGAATTGAATATCCGGATCTAGAACCTTATCAACTTATTCTAAAATCTATGGAAGCGTCCAAAAAAGTTCTTGATGAGATTCCTGAAGGAGTACATAAAGCCATTGTTAGGCCATGGTTACAAGACTTTACAGCAACTTGGATAAAACACCATAAAAAGTATGCCGGACAGGAGATCAAAGACCAGATAAAAGGAGTCTATGATTCAGGATATGATGAATGGATTCTATGGAATGGAAGTAATAATTATACAATAGATGGCTTAGAACTTGTCAAATAGTTTTTAATATGGTAATATATCTAAAACATATTTTATAGGAGGATTTAAATAATGGAAGACCCTGACGGGAGTAACATATTAATGCAATTATTGTTTCTTGCATTTTTAACAGCAGTGAATGCCTTTTTTGCAGCAGCAGAGATGGCCATGGTATCAGTAAATACGAACAAGATCAACATGCTAGCAGATGATAACAACAAGAAGGCTAAGGTGTTGCAGAAACTATTAAAAGAGCCGACCAAGTTTCTATCTACAATTCAAGTGGCGATTACTCTATCTAGTTTCTTTGCAAGTGCATCAGCAGCAACAGGTATATCTAAGAGATTTGCTTATTTTTTAGAGAATATCCATGTTCCATATAGTGGGCAGATTGCTATGATTGTTGTAACTATAGTATTATCTTACTTCACTTTGGTATTTGCTGAACTTGTGCCTAAAAGAGTAGCATTACAGAAGGCAGAGAATATAAGCCTAGCAATAGTTGGACCAGTGAATATGGTTTCTAAAGTGGCATCTCCATTTGTAAAGTTACTATCTGTATCAACAAGCTTAGTGTTAAGAATATTAGGAATGCATAATGAGAATATTGAAGAGAGGGTATCGGAAGAAGAGATTCGTTCGTTGATTGAAACAGGGCAAGAGAATGGTGTATTCAATGAATACGAAAAAGATATGATTGAATCAATATTTGAATTTGATGATAAAGTAGCAAGAGAGATTATGACGTCTAGGACCAATGTATATGCAATAGATATTAATGAACCTTTAGTAGATTATATTGATGAATTATTAGCATCAAGGCATTCTAGAATACCTGTATATGATGATGAGATAGATAATATTATTGGTATATTATATGTAAAGGACTTTATTATTGAAGCGAAGAAAGTGGGCTTTGAGAATGTGAATATTAGAGGTATTTTACATAAGCCATATTTTGTTCCTGAGAGCAAGTATATTGATGAATTATTTAAGGAACTCCAAAGAACTAAAAAGTATATCGCAGTATTAATTGATGAGTATGGTGGTTTCGCCGGTATTGTTACTGTAGAAGACCTTGTAGAAGAAGTTATGGGTTCTATAGATGATACAGGAGACGAAGAAGAGCCACAGATAGAGAAGATAGATAATCAGACTTTTTTATTAAAAGGTCTTGTTACAATATATGATTTAAATGATGAATTGGATCTTGACATATCTTCAGATAATCATGATACAATCTCTGGTTTCTTGATGGATATGATAGGATATATTCCAGATGAAGGTGACAAGAGAGACATTGTATTGGACAACTTAACCTTTAAGATTGAAGAGATTAGAGATAAAAGAATTGAGAGAGTTCGTTTATGTATTGAAGATAAGAAGAAAAATGATGAATCTGATGAAGAATCAGATGATTAATAATAAGCTTCTAGATTACCCTATTGGGTATCTAGAAGCTTATTTATTTGCCTAGCTTAGAAGTAATTTTACATTTATGAGTCCCCAACCTTGTTTGTTAGATGGATATCCTAAGTCTTTTCCACTGTCTCTTAGTCTTAGTTTGACATCTTTATTGGTCATATCAGGATATTTAGATAAAAGTAAAGCAATAGAACCAGAGATCATAGGTGTTGCCATGGAGGTTCCACTTTTAGTAATATATTGATTGTAAACTCTATCTGTTTTTTTAGAAAAAAGAACCTCACTTGATACTGTTTTTAATCCATTACAAGACATAATATTGCTTCCAGGGGCTACAATATCTGGTTTTCTAATGCAGGCAATTGTTGGTCCTCTTCCGGAATAATTGGTTGTTCTGCTCCCTGATACTTCAGCGGCAATGTTATCATCTGATGCTCCAACTGTGATAACTTTTCTACTTATTCCTGGAATTGATATAGTTTGAGGGTTAGGTCCATTATTTCCAGCAGCAACAACGACAACAATGCCATTTTCCCATAGTGAGTCAACACCCCTGACTAATCTTGAATTTTCATCTCCATTTTTTTCAGTAGTTGCGCCAACAGATATGTTAACAATACGTATATTATATCTTTCTTTATTTTTAAGAATCCATAGTATTCCTTCTAATACATCATTGGCATTTCCATTTCCTTTATGATTAAGAACTTTTTCACCGATTATATTACATCTAGGGGCGATGCCTCGATATAGTCCTTTTGATGCACTTCCATCTCCTCCCACGATTCCTGCTACATGAGTTCCATGTCCATTATCATCGTAAGGAGTAGTACGATTATTAACTACATCTTTAAATCCAATGATTCTATTTCTATATCCCACTAGGTCTACATGACGGCTAACTCCTGTATCAACTATGGCTACACCTATTCCAGCTCCATAGATTCTTCGGCTGTGAGCCCATCCTACCTCAAGAATTTCCCTTGTTCGATTCATATTGATCCCTTTATTTTATTATCTATATATCATATTCCAACTGGGAGATGTTATTAACCTTTTGGAGCTAAATTTTTAATGATAGGGTAGGATATTTTTAAAATTCCTAGATATTTTAAGATGTATATAAAATTATAATATTTACAAGCTAATAAATGTGGTACAATTAGGAAGATATGAATAAAAGGAAGGTAAATATATGAGCTCATTTGTAGAATTAATTGATGTGGTAAAAGAATATAAGATGGGAGAAGTTATAATCAAGGCCACAGATGGTGTCTCCTTTCATATAGAAGAAGGTGAATTTGTTGTAATTGTAGGACCTAGTGGTGCTGGGAAAACTACTGTTTTGAATATTCTTGGAGGGATGGATTCTCTTACTTCTGGACAAGTTATTGTAGATGGAATAGATATTAGTAAATATAATGGTAGACAACTCACAACATATAGAAGGCATGATATTGGTTTTGTATTTCAATTCTATAACTTGGTTCAGAATCTAACTGCAGTTGAGAATGTGGAACTGTCTATACAAATATGCAAAGATCCCTTAGATGCAAAAAAAGTGTTAAAGGAAGTTGGATTAGAAGACAGGTTGAATAACTTTCCAGCTCAATTATCTGGTGGTGAACAACAGCGTGTTGCTATAGCCAGAGCACTTGCAAAGAATCCTAAATTATTATTATGCGATGAACCAACGGGAGCGCTGGATTATAACACCGGTAAATCTATTTTAAAGGTACTTCAAGATACCTGCCGTAAAAAGGGGATGACAGTTGTTGTAATTACTCATAATTCAGCAATTACACCTATGGCAGATAGAGTAATTAAAATCAAGAATGGAAAAGTAAGTAAGATGATTACAAATGATAATCCAGTATCTGTAGACACAATAGAATGGTAATAAGAGGTAACTTATAAGATGAAAAAACAGGCACTTAGAAAAGATTTTTATATGGAGATTCGAAGTTCGCTGGGTCGATTTCTCTCTATGTTCTTTATTGTGGCTTTAGGGGTAGCATTCTTCACAGGAATTCGTTCCACCCAGCCCAATATGAAACTCTCGGCAGATTCAATGTATCAAGATACGAATCTTATGGATATTCAGGTAATGAGTACTTTGGGACTGACAGAGGATGATGTGAATGCATTATCTGAAGTTCAAGGCATCGATGGAATTAAAGGGGCATATTCGGCGGATTTATTATTAAATAATCTAGAGAATCAATATGTAATAAAGGTACTTTCCCTATCAGATTCAATAAATAATATAATTATTAAAGAAGGTAGATTCCCACAGCAGGTAGATGAATGTCTTGTAGATACTCAGTTTCTTGAAAATACAGGATATCATATTGGTGATAAGATTACCCTATCGTCAGGAACCCTAGACGATATTAGTGATACATTAGAACTTTCACAATATACTATTGTTGGAACAGGTGTTAGTCCACTTTATTTATCTATGGACAAAGGAACAAGTTCCATTGGCGATGGTAATGTAAGCAATTTTATTATGGTACAGAAAGATGCATTTGCATATGATGCATATACTGAGGTCAATATTACTATTGATAAAACCAGTGATGATATGGCATATACTCAAGAATATGAGAACTTAGTAGATGAGGTAATAGACAGAATTAATATAGGAGTAAAAGATCAAAGAATTGAAGCTAGATATAATAGAATATATTCAGATGTCTTAGAAGAGATCAATCAGGGGCAAGAGGAATTAGATCAGGCTATTGTGGACGCCGATCTTGATCTGAAAGAAGGAAAAGAGAAATTAGAGGAAGCAAGAGAAAAACTTGATTCTGGACGGGATGAAATTATTAAACAAGAAGTAGAGATTCAAAAGGGATGGTCGACCTATAATAATTCTGTAAAAAAACTAAATGATGGAGAAAAAAAGCTTAAAGCAGGAAAGATAAAATTAGAGAAATCACAGAAAGAGCTTGAAAAAAGTCAGAAAGAGTATGAAGCACTGTTACAAGGGCATTCAGATATGAAAACTCAGTTAGAAGCTATGAAACTTGCATTAAAAAAGGGAGAAGTTGAGTTAGAGGCTGGATGGGATGAATATAACAAATCCGTTCAAGAGATGGAAGTCAGCAAGATTAAACTAAATCAAGCAAAAAAGAAACTGGAAGATGGGCAAAATAAGCTTGGAGAAGCAAAAAAGGATATAGAGAAAGGTGAAAAAGAATATCAAGAAGGCTTGGAAGAATATGAAAAGGGAAAAAAAGAGGCAGAGGTAGAAATTGCAGAGGCACAAGAAGATATTCTTAAAGCAAGAGAAGAATTAAATAAACTAAAGAAACCAAAATGGTATGTTTTTGATAGAAATGTAATTGAGAGTTATAGAGGATATGGTCAAGATGCAGATCGTATTGGAGCAATAGGAACTGTTTTTCCTATGATCTTCTTTTTGGTTGCAGCTTTGGTCAGTTTAACAACAATGACTAGAATGGTGGAAGAGGAAAGAACTCAAATAGGTACACTGAAGGCATTAGGATATGGGAAGTTAGCAATAGCTTCAAAATACATTGTATATGCTTTGGCGGCTACCTTAGGTGGTAGTATTCTCGGGTCTTCTATAGGTTCAAAATTATTACCTTATTTTATTATATCAGCATATCAGATGATGTATGTCAATCTTACATCAATACTTATTCCTTATAATATGTACTACTTTATTATAGCTACAGGTATAGCTGTAGCCTGTGTAGTGATTGCAACTTGGGTGGCTTGTTACAAAGAATTATCAGCAACTCCAGCTATTCTTATGCGACCTGCATCTCCTAAACTGGGGAAAAGAGTGTTTTTAGAAAGGGTTACTTTCTTGTGGAATCGCCTGAATTTTACTGGTAAATCAACTATTCGTAATCTTGTTAGGTATAAAAAGAGATTCTTTATGACTGTCTTTGGGATAGGAGGATGTATGGCCCTGCTTTTAGTAGGGTTTGGTATAAAGGATTCTATTTTTTCTGTGGTAGGAAAGCAATTTGGTGAAATTCATATCTACGATGGAGTACTTACATTAGATACCTTAGAAGAAAAAGAGACTTTAGATGAAGCAGAAGAATATATACGTAATCATGAAAAGATTGATTCTATTATGCCGATTCAGGAGGGAATTGTTAGCGTATCTGCAGGAGAAGTATCGAAAGATTCTTATCTAACAGTTCCACAAGAACTAACGGGATTAGATAATTATTATCACCTAAAAAGCAGAACATTGAAGGAGAACTATACCCTTACTAAGGATAATGTTATTATTACAGAAAAGCTTGGGAAACTATTAGATGTTAGTGTTGGTGATAGGATAGAGATTGAAAAAAATGATATAACGATAGAAGTTCAAATTGAGGCAATTAGCGAAAATTATGTAATGAATTATGTGTTTATGTCATCAGAATTGTATAGAGAACTATATAATGAAGAAGCAGAATATAATCAGATATTATACATTGCACCTAAGATAGGACCGGGGGAGGAGGATTCCTTTACCCAGGACATACTTCAACAAACAGGCATTGTAGGTAATGGATTTTTAAGTAATATGAGCTATGAATTTGCTGATACATTAGAAAATATGGATATAGTTATTTTGATTCTGATATTCTCTGCGGGTGGACTTGCATTTATTGTATTGTATAATTTAAATAACATTAATATTAGTGAACGTAAAAGAGAATTAGCTACACTAAAGGTTCTTGGCTTTTATGATGTTGAAGTGTCTGAGTATGTATTTCGTGAGAATATCATATTAACTATTATAGGTAGCATGGCAGGAATTCTAATGGGATATATTCTACATCAATATATAATAATAAGTGTTGAGAAAATTATGCCAAAGACAGTAAGGGTGAAAAC
>CAZAKD010000025.1:0-6417 GCA_964485435.1 uncultured Lachnospiraceae bacterium | reverse complement strand
AGTGTTGAGATAGATATGGTCATGTTTGGACGACAGATATCCTTGTTCAGTTATATAAAAAGTATTCTACTTACAGTTCTATTCTCCACAATTGTTAATATAACCATGCATTTTAAGCTTAAAACCATAGATATGGCAACTTCTTTAAAGAGTATAGAGTGAATTATAGTAAATTTGCCTTGGATAATTCGACTATTTAATCTTGTCGTTATTCAATAGTGCCAAATTAACTTTTGTTCGAGTTGATTTTAGGACCTCTTACCCATTATAATAAACATATCACAGAAGGTGATTGGCCAATTATTCTTCATAAATGATATTTTTATATTCAGAGAGAGAGGGTAAAAAATGAAAGAGAAAGTTCAAGTGTTTGGAAGATTTCTAAGTGGTATGGTTATGCCAAATATTGGTGCATTTATCGCATGGGGAATTATAACAGCATTATTTATTGCTACAGGCTGGATGCCAAACGAAAGTTTATCAGGTTTAGTAGGTCCAATTCTTACTTATCTATTACCAATTCTAATCGCTTATACAGGTGGTAACACTATTCATGGAGTTAGAGGTGGAGTAATTGGTGCAATAGCAGCAATGGGTGTTATTGTAGGAGCTGGAATCCCTATGTTCCTTGGAGCAATGTTAATGGGTCCTTTAAGTGCATGGGTTCTTAAAAAGTTTGATGAAGCTATTGATGGTAAAGTGAAAGCTGGATTTGAGATGTTAGTTAATAACTTCTCACTTGGAATCATTGGTTTCTTCTTTGTAATTCTTGGTTTTAAAGCAATTGGTCCTGTTGTTGAAGGTCTTAATAACGGACTTGCAGCTGGTGTTGGTTTCTTCGTAGACAATGGATTACTTCCATTAGCAAGTATATTTATTGAACCAGCAAAAGTATTGTTCTTAAATAATGCAATTAATCATGGTATTTTATCCCCTATGGGAATTGAACAAGCAACTGAGATGGGTAAATCATTATTCTTCTTATTAGAAGCTAACCCAGGACCAGGACTTGGAATTCTTCTTGCATATATGATAGCTGGTAAAGGTTCAGCAAAGAGTTCTGCACCAGGAGCTATTATTATTCACTTCCTAGGTGGTATTCATGAAATCTATTTCCCATACATACTTATGAACCCAATTCTTATCCTAGCTGCAATGGCAGGTGGAGCAAGTGGAGTATTTACACTTACATTATTCAATGGTGGTTTAGTTGCACCAGCATCACCAGGAAGTATTATTGCTATCTTAGCAATGACTCCAAGAGGTGGATATGTAGCAGTATTATTAAGTGTAATTATAGCAACAGCAGTTTCATGTGTTGTTGGTGTACCACTACTTAAGATGTTTGGAAAAGAAGATGATCTTGATACTGCAAAAGATAAAGTAAAAGATATGAAAGCATCTTCTAAAGGAGTTAAAACAGAAGCAGCAGTTACACTTGCACCTGGAACAGTTGAAAAAATCGTATTTGCATGTGATGCAGGTATGGGTTCAAGCGCAATGGGAGCAACTGTACTTCGTAAAAAGCTTCAAGAAGCAGGATTAGGAAATATTAAGGTTGTTCACTCACCAGTATCTTCTATACCAGCTGATGCACAAATTGTTGTTACTCATGAAGAATTACAATCTCGTGCAGCTCATAGTAATCCAAATGCAAAATTAGTACTGATAAAGAATTTCTTATCAGCACCTGAATATGACGAAATAGTTGAAGAACTAAGATAGTACAAAAGGAGAGGAGAGATCCTCTCCTTGCTATTTAAATTATTATAATTAGTGTGTATAATTGTAGTATAGTTGTAATAAAGTTCAACAAATATAGTTGAAAGATAAGGAGTTGAGTATTATGAGCTTTTCACCACGCCTTAGACAAATATTACTTATTATGTTAAGGGAAGATGAAGTGAAATCTGTAAAGAAACTTGCTGAGGAGATTCAAGTAAGCAAGAGAACGGTTCAAAGAGAATTAGAGTTTACGAATTCATCCCTTAGTAAATATGGAATAACAATGCAATCCAGAACTGGAATGGGCATCTGGTTAGAGGGTGAGGAAGTTGATAAACAAAAACTTCTTCTAGATCTGCAAAAAGAAGATGTTTTAGATGCACTAGATAAGGATGAACGGAGAAAGCGCCTTATTCTAGAGGTGTTAAAAGATCGTTCTCCCAAGAAACTATATTACTATGGCAATATTTTTAGTGTTAGTGAAGCTACTATAAGTAAAGATATGGAAGTTATTGAAAAATGGTTTGAGAAGTTTGACTTAAAGGTTATCCGAAAACAAGGATATGGAGTTGAGCTTGAAGGTAGCGAAAAGAATTATCGATTCGCAGTCAGAAAATTTATCGATGAAAATATTGATAGTGAGATTATTAAGAATCTTTTTGAAGGTCATGATAGAACTATTTTTGATGTAATTGGGAATAAAGAAGGAGATAATATCTATAACTTACTAAATGACAATATATTAAAGCAAGTAGTAACTTGTTTTTTAAGCATTAAAGATAAAAGGATTCACAGGCTTACAGATAACTCCTATATTGGGCTTATTCTTCATGTCACAATTGCAATTAATAGAATTCTTCAAAAAGAAATTATTGAGGATAATGATGAGTTAAAAGATAAATTACAAGGTGATGAAGATTATAATCTCGCCCTTTTAATTGTGAATTCTTTAGAAGAAGAGTTTCAGATTGAGATTCCAGATATTGAGATTGCATATATCTGCTTGCATATTAAGGGATCTAAAATACAGCATATAAGCAAGGACGGTAATAGTGAAGAAAAACAATCTGAGAAAGAAGAGATGCTTGGATTTATTAATCAGATGATTGATATTTATGACAATGAACTTTCCTATGAACTAAAGCAGGATGAAGAGTTTATTGTGGGATTATTAGCCCATCTTCAACCTACTTTTGTTAGGCTACGCAATAAAATGAACATTTCCAACCCACTATTAGATCAAATTAAAGAAACTTACCCAGTAATCTTTGGGAAATGTACTAAGGTGGGTGGTTTAATTGAAAAAAAATATGGATTTAAGGTACCAGAAGCAGAGATAGGATTTCTTGCAATGCACTTTGGTGCTGCAATAGTTAGAATTGAGAATCAAAGGGAAAGTAAGCGGAAAGTAGATATTGGCATTGTTTGTGCTAGTGGTATTGGTATATCCAGGCTAATGTTAAGTAAGCTCAAAAGGTTTTTAAAAGAAAGAGCAACAATAATTACATATGGAAAGGATGATCTAAATCCCGAAGAGCTTGGACAATTAGACTTCTTAATCTCCAGTATAAGTCTTTCTAATATAAATGCAGATGTCATCTATGTTAGCCCTCTTTTAGTAGAGAAAGATCTAGAAATGATAGATTCAAAAGTAAGAAGCTATGAAAGAAAGCCTAAGATTAGACGTGATAATACGACTGAATTTTCTGTGCAATTAAGTAGAATTAATTATATGACTACTCAGATTAAAACTATGATTAAGGAGTTTCAATGCCTTAGAGTAGATAATAATATATCATTTGAAGAATTATTATTTGCTGTGACGGAGAAAATCACTCCTTATATTGATAAGCAGAACATTATTCAAAGAGATATTAAAAGAAGAGAGATGATAGCAACTCAAGTGATTCCTGAGTATGATTTTGCGTTATTGCATACTCGTACAAAAGGAGTTTTTAAACCAAGCTTTACTGTGTGTTTAACAAAGGACTTGGGTTCCTATATGGATCCTTTTTTTCAATCTATTCACGCTGTCATCGTAATGCTTTTACCAGATGATTCCCATGTTGAAGATAATAGAGAGCTTCTAGGACATCTAAGTGTTAGCCTTGTAGAGGATAGTGCATTTCTTACTGTAATACGTGGGGGAGACAAAGAAGTCATTAGAGACTATATTGAGGGCAGATTGAAGAAATTTTTTAATATATATATAGAGAATTTGTGATATTCTTAAAAAATGTCGCTAAGGGATAGCGTCAAACTCATTTTTGTTTCAATTGAACGGGTAAGCGAGTGTGAGTATAATATAAATATAGAAACTAGTTAACTAACTAACTAAAGGAGTGCGGCATGTTATTTAGAACAAGAAGAGAGGAAGCGAAGAATATGGAATTGCTTCAAAAAAAGAATATTATATTAAATTGTACCTCCAAGCCAAAAGATCAAGTCATTGAAGAGATCGGAGCATTGTTATATGAAAGCGGATATGTAAATAAAGATTATATTGAAGCAATGAAAAAAAGAGAAGAATCCTGTTCAACTAATATAGGTAATGGAATTGCATTACCACATGGAGTGGAAGAAGCAAAGAAAGCAATAAAAAGTTCTGGTATTGCTGTAATGATATTCCCAGATGGAACTATGTGGAATGGTGAACCTGTAAAGGTTGTAATAGGTATCGCAGGAGTTGGAGATAGTCATCTTGATATTTTAGCTAACATAGCTGACAAACTATCTGATCCTGAAGCTGTTGACGAACTAATAAAAAGTGATGTGGATATAATTCATGCACTGTTTACAGGGGAGGAGAGATAAGAGTGATTATTACAGTTACGATGAATCCAGCCATTGATAAAACAGTGGATTTGGCACAATTTGAACATGGAAGTTTAAATCGCTTGTCCAATGTGATTACTGATGCAGGTGGAAAAGGAATCAATGTATCAAAAACAATTAAAGAACTTGGTGGGGAAACCATTGCTACTGGTTTTGTTGGTGGCAGTGCCGGTATTATTATAGAGAATGTTTTGAAAGAGCAAGGAATTGCTTCAGATTTTGTTCATGTTAAGGGAGAAACTAGAACAAACTTGAAACTTGTAGAACATAATGGATTCGTGACAGAATTAAATGAACCTGGACCAATGATTTTACAAGAAGAGATGGATGAATTGATCCAGAAGTTGATGGGATATGCCAATGAAGATACTCTGTTTGTTTTAGCAGGAAGTATTCCTAATGGTGTAGATACTACTATCTATAAAACACTAATAGATATGATTAAAGAAAAAGGTGGAAAAGTATTTTTAGATGCAGATGGAGAATTGTTTGTTAAGTCTTTAGATGCAAAGCCTGATATTTTAAAACCAAACAGAACTGAATTAGAAGAATATTTTAATATGGATTACCGCGCAAGCGAAGAGGAACTACAATCTATGGGAAGTAAATTCATAGATAATGGAGTTGGTATGGTAGCAATCTCACTTGGACAAATGGGTGCAATCTTTCTTACAAAAGATAAGAAATATAGATGTCCTGGCCTAAGGGTGGAGGCTCACTCAACAGTAGGTGCTGGGGATGCAATGGTAGCAGCCTTATCATTTGGTATTGATTCAGAACTTTCACTTGAGGAATGTATTAAGTTAGGTGTGGCTACTTCAGCGGGTGCAGTTACCACAAAAGGTACAAAACCACCTTCAAGAGAGTATGTAGATGAACTTATTAAGAAGGTAGAAATAATAACTTTATAATAACAGTAAGGAAGATGGAGGAATAAAATGAAAACAAAAGCAGTCAGAATGTATGGAATGGATGACCTTAGATTAGAAGAATTTGAATTACCTGAGATTAAAGATGATGAGATATTAGTTAAAGTTATGAGTGATAGTATCTGTATGTCAACTTACAAGCTTGTAAAGCAAGGTAAAAATCATAAGAGAGTTTACCTCCACCAACTCCTAATAAATCATCAAATTTCTTTTGTGTGAAATATTCAATTTTTAGTTCAAATCCTATTATCATCGGACATGAATTCTCTGGAGATATAGTAAAAGTAGGTTCAAAATGGGCAGACCAATTTGAAGCGGGAGAGAAATTTGCATTACAACCAGCTCTAAATTATAAAGGTAGTCTTGATTCACCTGGATATTCTTATGAGTTCTGTGGTGGAGCTGCTACATATTGTATTATACCTCATGAAGTTATGGAGCTTGGATGCTTACTTAAGTACGATGGAGATAGTTATTTTGAAGCATCCTTAGGAGAACCAATGAGTTGTATTATTGGTGGATACCATGCAAACTATCATACGAATAAACAGAACTATGAACATTCAATGGGTACTAAGGCAGATGGTAATATCCTTGTTATGGGTGGTTGTGGTCCTATGGGACTTGGAGCTGTTAGTTATGGTCTATGTATAGAGAATAAACCAAAAAGAATAGTAATCACAGATGTTAGTGATGATAGGATTAACAGAGCAAGGGAAGTAATCTCTGAAGAAAATGCAGCTGAAAAGGGAGTAGAATTAATATATGTTAATACAGCAACAATGAAGGATCCCATCGAAGAGTTAACTGAATTAACAGAAGGACATGGATATGATGATGTATTTGTATATGTTCCTATTAGAGAAGTTGCAGAGATGGGTGATGCTTTATTAGCGTTTGATGGTTGCATGAATTTCTTCGCTGGTCC
>CAZAKD010000024.1:0-13566 GCA_964485435.1 uncultured Lachnospiraceae bacterium | reverse complement strand
AAAAACTCCTTTGTCAGTAGCATTTACTCGGGTCATCGTTCCTGATTACTAAATGGTGTGTGAATAGTAACGCTAGATAATATAATAAAGAACTATTTCAGAAAGAGTGATAATAATGGATAAAAGTAATATTTTTAATAAAGTTGATCATACCCTATTAACACAAACAGCTACGTGGGAAGATATTAAGCTAATATGTGATGATGCCATTGCTTATGGAACTGCCTCTGTATGCATACCTCCTTCCTATGTGAAGAGAGTAAAAGAATATGTTGGTGAAAAGATGGCGGTATGTACAGTAATTGGTTTTCCAAATGGATATCAAACGACTGCAGTAAAAGAGTATGAAACAAAAGATGCAATTAGTAATGGAGCAGACGAAATAGACATGGTAATTAACCTGGGGGATCTAAAAGATCAACGATTCAATATTATTGAAGATGAGATTCGTGTCTTAAAAGCAGCCTGTGGAACAAGAATACTTAAGGTTATTATTGAGACTTGTCTTCTTACAGAAGAAGAAAAGATTTGTATGTGTGAAGTAGTTACAAAAGCAGGTGCAGATTTTATAAAAACGTCTACAGGATTTTCTACATCTGGTGCAACATTTGAAGATGTCGCATTATTTGCAAATCATATTGGTCAAGGAATTCGTATCAAGGCTGCTGGCGGAATTGCATCCTTTGATGATGCTGAAAGATTCGTAGAACTTGGTGCATCTAGACTAGGAACAAGTAGAATTGTTAAGTTGGCAAAGAACGAGGCAGCAACTGGATATTAAAGATTAGATCTAGAAATGGAAGGTGTTAGTTATGGATATTCAAAAGCAAATTCAGAGTGCAGTAGATGCTTTACAGTATGCTTACACACCATACTCCTCTTTTAAAGTAGCAGCAGCTTTACTTACTAAGAACCACAAGTTATATACAGGCTGCAATATAGAAAATGCTGCTTATACACCAACTAATTGTGCTGAAAGAACGGCTTTCTTTAAGGCTATTAGTGAAGGTGAAAGAGAATTTGAATCCATAGTAATTGTAGGTGGCCATAATGGAGTTTTAAAAGATTATACTCCACCTTGTGGAGTGTGTAGACAAGTAATGATGGAGTTCTGTGACCCAAAAGCATTTAGAGTTATTCTTGCCAAATCATCCACAGAATATGAGGAATATACGCTAGAAGAGCTATTGCCAAAAGGCTTCGGCGCAGGCAATCTGTAAAGGCGATTTGGGGACGGTACCTAACGCGTTAGGTACCGTCCCCATTTTAATAAATGGAAAGGAAATGATATAATATGAGAATGTATGATCTAATTATGAAAAAACGTAATGGTGGAATATTGACAGAAGAAGAGATAGTATACATGATATCTGATTATGTTACAGGAAGTATACCTGATTACCAAATGTCAGCCATGCTTATGGCAATATATTTTCGTGGTATGAATGACGAAGAGACAGCTCTGTTAACAAATGCAGTGGCTCATTCTGGAGATATGGTAGATTTGTCTGAAATCAGCGGCATTAAGGTGGACAAACATAGCACAGGGGGTGTAGGAGATAAGACTACTTTAGTAATTGCTCCAATTGTTGCAGCGTGTGGTGTTAAAGTTGCAAAGATGTCAGGACGTGGTTTGGGGCATACAGGAGGAACTATTGATAAGATGGAAGCAATTCCAGGAATGAGAACTTCACTTAGTACAGAAGAATTCTTTGATGTAGTGAATAAGACTGGCCTCTCAGTTGTTGGTCAATCAGGAAACCTTGCACCAGCAGACAAGAAACTATATGCATTGCGAGATGTGACGGCAACAGTTGATAGTATTCCTTTGATTGCAGCGTCTATTATGAGTAAGAAACTTGCTGCAGGGAACGATTGTATACTTCTAGATGTTAAAACCGGAAGTGGTGCATTTATGAAGACTATAGATGATTCAATCTTATTAGCACAGAAAATGGTAGCTATTGGAGAGCTTGCGGGTAAAAAGACAGTTGCTTTGATTACAGATATGGATATTCCGTTAGGACATAATATTGGTAATGCATTAGAAGTTATGGAAGCAGTGGATACATTAAAAGGCAATGGTCCGAAGGATTTAACAGAAGTATGCTTGAGCCTGGCAAGTAATATGTTATATATTGCAGATAAAGGCACGATAGAAGAGTGCAGAACCATGGCTGAAGAAGCAATTCGCAGTGGATCAGCTCTTGATAAATTAGTCGCTATGGTTGAAGCACAAGGTGGAGACCCTAGTGTAATAAAGGATACTGCAAAGTTTAGAAAAGCAGCGTATTCATATGAGGTCAAAGCAAAGAGTTCAGGTTATGTAAGCCATATTAACACTGAAGACTGTGGAATAGCATCTGTAGCTCTTGGGGCAGGTCGTGAAACAAAAGAAAGTATCATTGATTATGCGGCGGGTATTATTCTTCAGAAGAAGTATGGGGAAAAGGTAGAAGCAGGGGAAGTATTGGCTACTTTTTATGCTGAAGACGAAAGTTATTTTGTGTCAGCAGAGAGAATATTAGAGAAAGCATATACAATAAGTAGTGATGAGCCAAAAGAAGAGCCATTAGTATATGCTAGAGTTACCAAAGAAAGTGTAGAAAGATATTCTTAGTAACCTAATTCTCTATCTTCAATGAGGGTTTGAGCTATAGTAATACATTTTTCCTGATCTTTAGCATTTAGGTTTTGAAAGTACTGTAGTAACCTTGTTTCTGCAGTACTTCTTTTTTGATGATATACTTGGTGGCCAATTAATTCATCAATAGATATCTGAAAGAAATCAGCCAATTTTATTAAAATCTCTACATTAGGAGACGAGGCCCCTTTTTCATAACTACTAACCATTTGCTGAGTTAGTCCTAGCTCTTCACCTAATTTTGTCTGGCTTATTTTTCGCTCCTTGCGGATTCTTTCAAGATTACGTCCAAATGACATGTTATGCCTCCTCATTAGCTTTGTACTCTATACTGTACAAAGAGATTATACATCCAATTATTGATATAATGACACCCACTATAAGCATAGCTCTAACACTGGAAGTATCCAATATCCTACCACCAATGAAATTGCCTAAAGTTCCACCAGCACCCATTGTTACTGCTCCTAATAAAGCTTGTCCCTTTGCTCGGTTAGACTTATCAATAATACCGTTTACATAATATACAGAAGCTGGAGTAAATAATGCAAAGGCTCCTATCTGCATAAACTGTGATAGGTATACAAAAGATACACTTGGCGCAATTGCAATTAAGGCTATCTTAAATACAAAGAATATAGCACTTACCTTTAAAAGATTTGAATATTTGCGCTTAGTAATGATATAATTAAAAGCAATCATAGTAGGAACTTCAACAATAGCAGCAATGGCAATAGATAATCCCATATTGGCATCATTTCCACCTACAGCTTCAATTATGTTGATATGGTATGTGTTAATAAGGTTATGGCCTATAAAAAGACACATAAGTCCTGCTAGTAACATGGTAAACTTCTTATATCTTCTAAAGAAGGGCATAAGGCTATCGGTATGATTCGTATTCGATGAGGACGTTGTTACAAAAGTATCACCGCCATAATTAGAAGGTGATGATATAGAAGTGATTATAATAAGGCTTAATATTACTAGTATCATGAATATTGGAACAATAATGTCTGTGCTTGTATTTGTTAATATAATTCCAAGTATATAGGCCATAAGAGCAAAGCTGAAGGAACCAGCAGCTCTTGCAACACCAAAGTTAACAGATATGCCTAGGTTAATATAATCCATAATAAAGGAATATGTAAAAGAAGGCATTGAAAGCATAATAGCTCCAATTAGTAGATATATGCTGGCTACAATCAGAGGCTGGAATGGCAAAAGCCATAGCAGAAGTGATAACAATATAAGGATAGAAAATAACCCAATAATAACAGATTTCATAGTTACTCTATCTTGTTTATCTACATAATTAGCAATCCATATCTGAAATACAATTGAGATTATGGCAGAGCCTGATAATATAATTCCTATATCGGTATTTCTAAAATGATGCTCTAGAAGATAAACCGTTGCGAAAGACCATATAGCTGAAAAGGACATCCAAAATAAGGCTTGAAGCATTAGATATCTTATAGTTAGTCTCTTTGATAAAGAGATGGATTTATTCATAGTATTCTCCTTTTTTGTTGCAGAAGCAACATTTATATATAGATTATTATAGTATAATTTTAATAGATAAACAAGTAAATATGATATAAGAAGATAGATGGAGGTATTGCATGGTTAGACAGATAATTGAGATTGATGAGGAGTTATGTAATGGCTGTGGTATATGTGTGGATGCATGCCAAGAAAGTGCGATTGTATTAGTGGATGGCAAAGCGAAACTAATTAGAGATGATTATTGTGATGGATTAGGTAATTGCCTTCCAGGGTGTCCAACAAATGCAATTCGTATTATTGAAAGAGAAGCCCTTGAATTCAATGAAGAAGAAGTTAAGAGAAATATGGAAAGAGAAGCTAAAGAGAAATTAGCAAAAGAATCAGCAAAAGAAGATGTATTTCAAGGAGGTTGCCCTGGCTCTAGAATGATGTCAATACAACGTTCTCAAGAAGAGAAAAAAGAAACAAATGACACACCAGCAACAACACCAAGCAAATCTCAATTAACAACGTGGCCAGTTCAAATTAAATTAGTGTCTCCAAATGCACCATACTTCGACGGAGCCAATCTCCTAATAGCTGCTGATTGTACAGCATTTTCTTATGGTAATTTCCATAATAAATTTATGAAAAATAAAGTTACCTTAATTGGATGTCCAAAACTTGATGAAGTGGATTATTCAGAAAAGCTTACACAAATTATTAGCAACAACAATATTAAGAGTGTTACAGTTACAAGAATGCAAGTTCCTTGCTGTGGCGGAATTGTGAATGCAGTAAAGCAAGCCCTAATTGCAAGTGGAAAAATGATTCCATGGAGTGTGGTAGTAATCACAACAGATGGTGAAATCTTAGAAGATTAGTAAGAAAATTAAGAAAATATTAACAAAAATAGGGTTGACCTTTTTTGTGGTATATTATAAGGTATAATAAGACTAAAGTTTCATAATAAAAGTCTTATTATGCCTTTTTTATCGGGATAATTCTATGTTCAAGAATGGAGGAATAGTGTGTACGACAGTATTATTATTGGCTGTGGTTTTGCGGGGGCAGTCATTGGTAGGGAACTAGCTGAAAGGGGGAATCAGAAGGTACTTATTTTAGAGCAAAGAGATCATATTGGGGGCAATGCCTATGATTTACTAGATTCACATGGAATTCTAATACATCAGTACGGTCCTCATATATTTCACACCAATCATGCTAGAGTATATGATTATCTATCAAGATTTACTAGATGGTTAGATTATTCTCATGAAGTAGTGGGGAATGTGTATGGTAATATAGTACCGATTCCTTTTAACCTGAATACCTTAAAACTAGTATATGGAGAGAAAAAGGCTGAACAACTAAAAGATAAGTTGGTCAAAGCCTATGGTATGGAGACTAGAGTGCCCATCCTTTCATTAATGAATAGTACGGACCCTGATATTAAGGGAATAGCAGATTATGTATATCATAATATTTTCTTAAAATATACTATGAAACAATGGGGTCAAACACCTGAAGACATAGATCCATCGGTGACTAGTCGGGTGCCAGTTCTTATCTCCTATGATAATCGTTATTTTCAAGATCAGTATCAAGGAATGCCAGAGGAAGGATATGCACCTTTATTTGAAAGATTACTGGATCATGAGAACATTGAAGTCAAGTTGAATACTAAGATACATTCGATTGATGAGATTCCTACTGCAAAGAACATAATCTATACGGGGCCAATTGATGAGCTCTTTGATTGTGAATATGGTAGATTGCCATATCGTTCTTTAAAGTTTGTATTTGAGAATTATAACCAGGATTCTTATCAAAGTCATGCAGTAGTGAACTATACTGTGTCGGAAGATTATACCAGAATTACAGAATTCAAAAAGTTAACGAATCAGAAGGATATTAATCATACTACAATAGTAAAAGAATACCCAATCCCTTATACAGGAGAGAATGGAGAGATACCATATTACTCTATTATTAATCCGGATAATCTTGCGTTATATGAGAAGTATAAGGAAAGGCTGGAAAGAGAGAGAGAGATTCATCTCTTGGGCAGATTGGCAGAATATAAATATTATAATATGGATGCAATTACTCTAAGAGCATTAGAGCTAGCAGACCAATTGTTACAATAGGAGGTTATTATGAAGCTATTAACAGCAGCAATTCCTTGTTATAACTCAGCTGAATATATGAGTCATGCAATAGAGACTCTATTAACTGGCGGAGAAGACATGGAGATTCTTATTATTAATGATGGTTCTAAAGACGATACTGGTAAAATTGCCGATGAGTACGAAAGTAGGTATCCTGGTATTATACGTGCGATCCATCAGGAGAATGGTGGACATGGAGAAGCTGTGAATGCAGGACTTCGCAACGCAACTGGACTCTATTACAAAGTGGTGGATAGTGATGATTGGGTAAATGAAGATTCTTTACAAGAAATATTAGGGGTTCTTCGTGAAATGGTGGAAACAAGCACTTCATTAGATATGCTGATAGCCAATTATGTTTATGAAAAGGTTGGAGTAAAGAAAAAAAAGGTTATGAATTATAGAAGTGCCTTACCACAGAACGAGATATTTGGTTGGGACGATGTGAAGTTCTTTAAAACCAGTCAATATATATTGATGCATTCTGTAGTTTATCGAACAAACTTGTTGAGGGATTGTGGATTAGAATTACCTAAACATACCTTTTATGTGGATAACATCTTTGTATATCAACCTTTATCCCATGTTAAGACTCTTTATTATCTAGATACCAACTTTTATCGATATTTTATAGGTAGAGAAGATCAATCAGTGAATGAAAGTGTTATGATCAGTAGAATTGATCAACAGATTCGTGTTACTAAGAACATGATTGACTCTATTAATGTTCTACAGATAAAGAATCGTAAATTAAGAAATTATATGATTAAATACCTCTCTATTATGATGACGGTATCCTCTGTTTTATTGATTAAGTCTGAGACAGATGAGAATCTGGTAAAGAAACAGGAGTTATGGGACTACCTTAAGGGAGTGAATCCTAGACTTTATAGAAAAATACGCTCGAATTTATTGGGTCAGTCAATGAATCTTCCAGGAAAGCCAGGAAGAAAGATGTCCATCCTTGGATATAAGATCTCTAGAAAGATCTATGGATTTAATTAAAGGTGTTATATAGTAGATTATAAAAGATAGAGAGCCAACGAACTGTTGGCTCTCTATCTTTATGGATTCTCAAGTTGATATTCTTTTTCCTTTTCATCTGTATCTACATAAAATCTACTATAGTCAGGAACATATACAATCAGATACATAACAATAGCCAGTATGAAAGCAGCAAGTCCATCTAGAATAGAATGTTGTTTTAAAAATACAGTGGATAGTGATATTAATATGGTAAGGATAAAGGAAGCTTGTAATAAAAAAGTGTGTTTCTTTAACCTTTTGCTTGATGAAATGGCTATATACGCTCCAATAGAATTAAATACATGAATACTTGGAAATACATTGGTATTAGTATCAGTAGCATAGATCGCTTTAATTATATCTACAAATATATTATCTCTAGCAAATGTTGTGGGTCTAAGATTTTGCCCATTAGGCCATATAGTATATATAATTAGGCATATGGTCATTCCGATAAACAGAAAGGCACAACATTTATAGAAATCTTCTTTTGAGTTAAAAAAGAAATACAATATGACTCCGGCAATATATATAAACCATAATACATAGGGAATGATAAAATATTCATTAAATGGAATATAATCATCTAACCATGTATGAACAGGATGATATTTAGTTGTTACTGACTGTTCAAGTGCTGTAAACCAGTATAAATAAAGAAAGAAATATAGAAAGAAAAGACCATGCCTATATTTTAAAAATATAGTTTTTATCTTGTTGATATTCTTTGGTTTCAAAGCGAGCCCTACCTTTCATATTAAAGAAATATTTATGCCATATAGATAGTGTTCCGAAAATTTACTTTACCTAAGTGATTATAACATAATAGGGTAAACGAGGCAATAAAGGATTTATTAAATTAAATCAATGTATAAAAATAAGCTTTTTCACATAATAATTAAATAAATCTTGTTTTTTCCTGAGAAAGTGGTACAATACAATGATTAGAGGTAATAATTATTAATTCAAAGCAAGATATATTGGAGGAAGAAAGATGAAGAAAAAACTAATTGGAACATTATTAATAGGAACAATGATATTTTCACTTGTAGGATGTGGTGGTAAGAAGGAAAGCAAGGAATTAATCGTTGGTACTGAGGCGGGGTTTGCTCCATATGAATATATGGATGGTGATAAAGTAGTAGGAATTGATATGGATATTGCACAAGCAATTGCAGATGACATGGGTAAAGAACTTGTTATTAAGAATATGGAATTTGAAGGTGCATTAATGGCTGTGCAAAATGGCAAAGTTGATTTTGTGGCTGCTGGGGTATCTATTGATCCTGAAAGGGAAAAATTAATGGATTTCTCAACTGAATATGTAAGTTCAACAGAGGTTGTAGTTGTAAACAAAGCTAATCCAACAGTTGCTAGCATGGATGATTTAAATGGTAAAATTGTTGGAGTTCAGCAAGGTAATATCGCTGATTTTTGGGTTTCAAATGAAGAGAATGTAACTCCATCAGAGATTAAAAGATATACCAAATTTGTTCAAGCAGCAGAAGACTTAAAGAATGGAAAGATTGACTGTATAGTTATGGATCAATATCCGGCAGAACAATTAGTAGAATCTTCGGGGGATGCTTTAGTTGCACTTGAAGGGGTATTATTTGAAGATAAGTATGCAATTGCTGTGAAAAAGGACAATAAAGAGATGTTAGACCAAGTGAATGCAACAATTGAACGTCTAATCGAAGAAGGCAAGATCGAAGAATTTACTGCAAAACACACAGGTAAATAATTGAATTTATAGTCGTTAAAACATTATAGAATGATTAGTATGAGATAGACATACTGTAGTATACGAATATTTATACCAGAAGATTGGATTTTGGTTCAGCTTCTGGTATTTGTATTTTCAAAATACTATTTGATTTTTAATAGATTTAATGGTACATTTTTAATAAGTATGATAAGTTATAATTATAAATTGTTGAATTAATTATGATACACTTATCTTTAAGTAGAGTATAGAAGAAAGGAAGTGCAATATTGGAATCATTTATAGCCGGAATGAGGAGTTTGCTAGAATCATATTATAATGCATTTTTCTTGGACAAGAGATACCTGGCATATCTTGATGGACTTAAGAACACTTTACAAATCTCCTTCTTTGCAATATTAATTGGTATTGTAATAGGAATGTTTGTTGCAGTTGCGAAAGTGACCGCTAGTAATAACAAGAGATTAAAATGGCTTGATGTTATATGTAGTTTGTATATTAACATTATTAGAGGAACACCTGTAATGGTGCAACTTCTTATTATATATAATCTTATATTTACTGCAAGAAACACGAACGAGATTGTAGTTGGTGCAATTTGTTTTGGAATTAACTCAGGCGCATATGTGGCCGAGATTGTGCGTGCTGGAATTGAATCAATTGACAAGGGGCAGACTGAAGCAGGAAGATCCCTAGGGTTAAATGGAATTCAGACGATGTTATTAATTATTATGCCTCAAGCTATTAAGAACATATTACCGGCCCTTGGCAATGAGTTTATAGTGCTAGTAAAGGAAACCTCTGTAGCAGGAGTAATCGCAGTTACTGACCTTACGAAAGCAGCCCAATATGTTGGATCAAGAACATGGGAGCCTCTTCCACCACTTATTATAACAGCAGCAGTATATCTTGTTATAGTTTTAGGACTTACCAAGTTTATAGGTATATTTGAAAGGAGGATGAGTCAGGGTGATAAGCACTAAGAAGCTAGAGAAATCATTTGGAAGCCACAAAGTGTTGGATGGTATTACACAAACAATCCACCAAGGAGAAAAAGTAGTAGTAATTGGACCATCCGGTTCTGGCAAATCTACCTTTTTGAGATGTTTGAATCTATTGGAAAAACCAACTGGTGGAGAGATATGGTTTAAAGATAAAAACATTACAGATCCGAAATGTGATATTAATGAAGTTAGGCGTAGAATGGGAATGGTATTCCAGCAGTTTAATCTGTTCCCACATCTTACTGTGATGCAAAATATTACCCTAGCTCCTGTAAAATTGAAACTTATGACACAGGAACAGGCAGATGAAAAAGCAATGAAGCTTCTTGAGAGAATAGGATTAAAGGAAAAAGCAAATGCATATCCTCGACAACTCTCCGGTGGTCAGCAACAGCGTATCGCAATTATTAGAGCGCTGGCAATGGACCCAGAAGTTCTGTTATTTGATGAACCTACCTCAGCACTAGATCCGGAAATGGTAGGAGAAGTATTAGAACTAATGAAGGAACTAGCAGAATCAGGAATGACAATGGTAGTTGTGACACATGAGATGGGATTTGCAAAAGAGGTCGCAACTCGAGTGTTATTTATTGATGAAGGACAGGTAAAGGAAGAGAATACACCACAGGAATTCTTTGAGAATCCTCAAAACCCTAGATTACAAGATTTCTTATCAAAGATATTATAAGGGGACGGGGCTTGAGTGAATGGGGACGGGGCTTTTTGCAAAAAGCCCCGTCCCCAATATGTCTTTATTATGTATAAATTAGTAATAATAAGCAGTAATAATAATTAATTTTGTCTTTATAAGTTATGCTTATAAGTGCAATTAATAAAATTAATATAATGTTTCTTAAAAAAGCATTAAATTTTCTTGAAGATTTGAACAAAAGAAGTTATAATCAAGTTGTTCATTAAAAGATGCTAGTCTTTTAAAATAAAATTATAAAGGAGTTTTACCATGGAGAAATTCTTCAAGCTCAAGGAAAGCGGAACTACAGTTTCAACGGAAATTATTGCCGGAATCACAACCTTCTTTGCGATGGCCTACATCATTGTAGTTAATCCAAATACTTTAAGTCAAGCGGGTATGGAATGGGGGGCAGTATTTCTAGCTACAATCATCTCATCTATTATAGGAACTTTAATAATGGGTCTTGTAGCAAATGTACCATATGCACAAGCACCAGGAATGGGGTTAAATGCATTTTTCGTTTATACAGTTTGCTTTGCACTAGAGTTCTCATGGCAGCAAGCGCTGTCTATGGTGTTTATCTGTGGTATTATTAATATACTAATCACAGTAACTAAGATACGTAAATTTATAATCAAAGCAATTCCAAGAAGTCTACAGAATGCTATTGGTGGTGGAATTGGTGTCTTTATTGCATATATTGGCTTCTTGAATGTAGGTATAATTAATTTTGGAGCTGGAGTACCAGCAATGTCAGATTTAAATTCAAAACCTCTTATTCTATTTATAATTGGTTTAACCCTTATGATTGTATTAACAGTAATGAATGTAAAAGGTGGAATTCTTCTTGGTATAGTGGTTATTACATTAATTGGTATTCCAATGGGCGTTACTCATACAGGAGATACAGTTAGCTTTACTGAGGCTCTTGCAGTTCTTCCAACTACATTTGGAGCAATATTTACTGCTGAGGGACTACCATCATTATTTAATGATTTTGGTAAATTACCACTTGTATTAATAACAATTTTCTCATTTAGTTTATCAGATACTTTTGATACGATTGGAACATTTATTGGTACTGGACGTAGAAGTGGTATCTTTAGTGAAGAAGATGAAAAAGCATTAGAAGATAGTAAAGGATTCTCCTCTAAGATGGATAAAGCATTATTTGCAGATGCAACTGCAACTTCCATCGGTGCAATCTTTGGTACTTCTAATACTACAACCTATGTAGAAAGTGCTGCAGGTATTGGAGCAGGTGGACGTACAGGTCTTACATCAGTTGTAGTAGCGATCTGTTTTGCATTAAGTGCTTTCTTTGCAACATTTGTAAGTGCAATTCCATCTGTGGCAACGGCTCCAGCCCTTGTAATCGTTGGCTGTATGATGGTTTCATCTTTCAAAGAGATTGAATGGAGTGATTTAGAAGAAGCTGTTCCAGCATTCTTTGCAAGTATATTTATGGGACTTTGCTACAGTATATCATATGGTATTGCAGCTGGATTTATATTCTTCTGTATCATTAAGATTTGCAAAAAGAAATTCAATGAAATCAGTCCAATTCTTGCAGTATCAACACTATTATTTATCTTAAACTTTGTATTATTAGCATTCTTAAAATTATAGCCTTTAAGAAACTTTTCATATAAATTATAAGTTTATTTACAAACAGGACCTAGAACAATGAAATTTGTTCTAGGTCCTATTGCTGTACAATTCTATACTGAGATAGGCTTTGGCAGGTTGACTTCTCCACAAAGATTTCTTTCAAAGTAACTTGTAATCTCAGCAGGAACTTTAGTCTGTCCTAAGACCCACATTAACTTAGTTATAGCGGCCTCTGTAGTCATATCATGGCTTTGTAGGGCACCTTTTTGTAATATCTTTTGTCCTGCTTGATAAACAGTGAGATTGCTGCCATCGTATAGACATTGAGTTCCTGTTAATATTGTAATACCCCTCTTAATTGTGGTTTCAATGGCGGTTGAAAGGTCCCTTCTGATAAAAGGCAGACTACCGATTCCAAAAGCTTCAATATAGATACCTTCATAGCCTTTATCAGCTAACATATCAAATATGATCGGGTCCATACCTGGAATTAGTTTTAATAGGAAGACCTTAGAAGAAAGGTTCTCCTGTAGAGTAAAAGGCTCAGTAGGAGGAGATGATATATGCATAGCAAGATCTAGTCCGTTGGAATTAACCATACCTACATAGGGGCTATTAATGCTTTCAAATGCATCAAAGCTTATGGTGCGCACCTTAGAAGCACGACAACCACGAATAATCTTTCTATTGAAGGCGACAAATATTCCAGGAACATTACTTCCTGCCATGCTCATAGCACATCTACAATTCTCTATTGCGTCTGCGATTGGGTTCAATATAGATAATTGACTTCCTGTTAGTACTACCGGAATTGGTAGTCCTGGAAGCATAAAGGTAAGAATAGAAGCAGTATAAGCCATGGTATCTGTTCCGTGGATAATAACAATGCCTTGATAGTTGGTAGATTCATTGAAAATGGTTCTAGCTAAGGTCTGCCATTCCTCTGGTTGCATATTGGCACTATCAATAGAGAACAAATCCAAGAATTGTAGTTCATAATTGTGAACAATGCTATTAATATGAGAAAATACATCTTTGCTACTTAATTCAGGAACAAGACCTTCTTCACTTTTAGCAGAAGCAAGAGTTCCACCAGTGGTAATAATCAGTATTTTTTTCTTCATAGAATATTCCTCTTTTTTGCTTAATAGGATATATCTTCTCTTGTTAGTTGCCGTCCAAAGCTCGTTAACAAGTCAGAA
>CAZAKD010000023.1:0-13826 GCA_964485435.1 uncultured Lachnospiraceae bacterium | reverse complement strand
GGCGATCTGGGATGCTCCATCCTTCTTATAACTCCACTGAGTGTATGATTTATTGTCTTTTAGGTAGTCCTTAGCATAGTCTACGACCTTGCTCATAGTGATAACTCCCTCTGTTACAAGATCTACCCCTTCAATCTCTGCCATTGGTGGTACATCTGAATGGGTATACCTGGTTTCAGGAAGTACTTTCTTTTTTAGAAAACTAGCAGCAATAGAAGATGTTGTACCACCACATACAATATGTTTTCCTTCCTTGCCAAAGAATAAAGACATCATCTTGTCGCAATCGTCCCTGTCTTTTGGCGGACCAATTACTAGATTCATAGGTTCCCTTTTCCGAATTCGAACGGTACACACTGTTGTATCATCACCAGGTTTTCCACCATATAATTGGTAACATTCATCTAACAATATCGTTGTTAGTGTCTTTGCTGTAAAACCTACATCATAGAAAGTCTCCATATATTGAATAATATCTTCCCGTGTCCACTTATAGTTTAATTCCTTTCCCTCTCCTGCATAGATACAACCATCACTCATAGCTATTAGAATATCATTTTCTTTCAAGGGAATTCTTGAGTGATATATGGTCTTGTCTTCCATAGTAAGAATGGTGGTTGGTATCTCATAGTTCTTACCATCTCTAAGTAATATTACATAGGGGTTGTCATACTGAATCAATTCCACTTCTTCATTATCTATTAGCCGAATAATTGTAAAAGTTGAATACGCCAACTTTCTTTCAGAGCAGACAGGAAGGGTAGCTGCTATGGTTGATACACATTCACGAATAGGCATACCCTCTGCCATCATAGTTGATATAATCTTTGAGGTGAGAGTAGAAAGAATACTTGCTTTCACTCCACTCCCCAACCCATCTGCCAAAACTATGACGGTAGAGTGTTCATCCTGCTCTATTATATCTACATGGTCACCACATAGTTCTTCACCATATCTGTTTATACTATTGTATCCAATATCTGCACATAGATTATTCATCTGTGATAGACTCCTTTAACTTTGATAACGCAATCTTAGTTTCTGCTGTTGTTTCCCCAAGAAGTGAGGCAATCTCTTGTACTACTCTCATCTGTTTTTCCACTACTTTATCTGCAATTTTCACCGTCTGATTTCGAATAGACTCTTTTTTTTCTCTTTCACATTCTTCATCTGTAACATCTCTCATAAGGCATATTATTATATGATATTCTCTATCATATAATATAGTTTGTTCCACGTATTTTCTGTATTCTGCAAGGTATATTCGTTGGTCACGAATACTTTTTCCAGTATCTCTAACCTCAATATACACACTAGGATCTAAGATTCGAATGACAGGTTCTCCAAGTACATCCTGCTCTCTTCGAATATGCAATAATTTCATTGCTGAACTATTAATTTGTTGTACTTCTAATTCTTCATTTAGAACTACAATTGCGGTGGTCGTATTCTTAATAATTGTATCAGAGAAGCTCTCCGCCTTTTCTTTTAAAAACGGAAGGCACATAGATATATTGGCCTTTCCTTGATAGATTGCAATTGCTTTTTCTCTACATGTATCATATCCACAAGAACCACAATTTAGTTCCTGTTCAGGATTTTTCTTTCCCATCTGACATAAAATATTGCCGATCTCTATGTCATCTGGTGTGGCTAATTTCTTGCTTATATATTCAAACTGTTTATGTATCACTTCCGATGATAACTCTTTTACGGAAAAGTCTTCCTCACCAGCATAGGAAGTCACTTGCATATAGTCTCGAACTGGTGAATGATGATATTTCTCCATAACTGGTCCACCAATACAACTGCCCTCACAGGCAGACATCTCTATGAAGCAACGGCTAAGTTCACCTCTTTGGATATCTTGTAATGCAGCAATACAATCTGCTACTCCATCAACTGCCATATAAGTATAATCAGATTGGTCACAGTTCATTGTTTTTAGAATACCTCCAGCGATAGGAAACAATCTTGCTTTACTTTCTTCCAAATCATCAGGTTCTTTCTCAAGAATAATATTTTCTTCTTTCAACCAATTTGTTAATTCCTCAAAGATAAGCACCCCATCTACTATACCGCTATAATGATTTGCTTCATCTTTTTTTGCAACGCAAGGTCCAATAAATACAGTTTTTGCTCCAGGATACCTTCTCTTAATATCAATGCAATGTGCTTGCATAGGCGATACCACATCCGCTAGATATTCCATCTCCTCTGGATAATACTTCTGAATTAATAGGTTTACAGAATGACAACATGAAGATATCACAATATCTTTTCTCTTCTCTCGAAGCATGTCCTCATATTCCTTTTTAACAATAGTAGCTCCTATGGCAGTTTCTTCTGCCGCTGTGAATCCAAGCTTTTTAAGACCTGCCTCTAAGGATTTAATTCCTATTCCATTATAATTAGCTATAAACGAAGGTGCAATACTAGCAATTACCGGTTCATCCTCCATAAGCATAACCTTTACTTTCTCTACTTCTTCTATTATCTCTTTTGCATTTTGTGGACACACAACAAAACACTGCCCACATAAAATACATTCATTTCCTACTATATGAGCTTGATTCCCAGAGAAACGAATAGATTTTACTGGACAATGACGAATACATTTATAACAATTTTTACAATTGGACTTCTTTAATTTCAAAACCTCTGACATAGAACAACCTCACTTAATTTATGATTAATATATGACACTATGTTATTATTTTAACAAATCTATGCCTATAATGCAATATCATAAAAAGGTAAGGTATATCGTCATACTCGATATACCTTACCTTTTTACTATTCACACAGAACCCATTTCAGTAACCAGGAACGACGACCCGAGCAAATGCTACTGAAAAAGGAGTTTTTGCACTCGTCGGCACTTAGGCTCTGTCCTTTAGAGCCTTATGTACCGCTACGTAGTGCAACTAAGCGAAAGCGTCTCCTTTTCAGTAGCATTTACTCGGATCATCGTTCCGTCACTTAAGTCGACTGTGAAAATCGATTAAACTTCAAATAAAAGATCACCATAAGTAGGTACTGGCCATAGATTTTTATCTACAATAAGTTCTAATTCATCTACTGGCTTTCTTAAAGCTCCCATTGCTGGAAATACATATTGTCTAAAACTTATCGCTTGCTCTTTACCTTGTGGTAAGCTTGAAGCTTGTTGATCCACTTTAATTAGATTGTCAAGTGCTCTTTCAGTTTCAGCTAATAATTCTAGCGTTTTATTCAATAGATTAACCTGAACACTAATATTTCCTTCTGGAAGAGCTGCTTTTACAGAATTAATGGAGTCTGCCAACATGGTTGAATATTTAATAACAGCAGGCAAATATCTCTTTCTTACCATATTAATCATGGTCTTAGCTTCAATATTAATTGCTTTTGAATAGATCTCATACTGAATCTCTGCTCTTGAATGAAGTTCTGTTGTTGTATATACATGATGTCTTTCAAATAATGAGATGGATTTTTCTGAAACAAAGGCAGGTATTGCATCCACCATTGAACATAAGTTAGATAATCCTCTCCTCTTAGCTTCTTCTACCCATTCTTCTGAGTAAGCATTGCCATTGAATATAATTCTTTGATGATCCGTTATGGTTTTTTTAATCAGATCATGAACTGATAGTTCAAAGTTATCTGATGCTTCTAATTCATCTGCCATCTCTTTCAAAGAATCTGCCACAATAGTATTCAGAACTGTATTCGCCTCTGCCACTGACATGGAGGACCCTACCATACGAAATTCGAATTTGTTACCAGTAAATGCAAATGGAGAAGTACGATTTCTATCTGTAGCATCTCTTCTAAATTGTGGTATAGAATGAACACCAATATTAAATCTGCCACCTTGTTTGCTTCTAGTTGCCATGCCTGTTTCAACCAACTGAGCCAATACATCTTCTAACTGCTCTCCTAAAAACACTGAAATAATGGCTGGTGGTGCTTCATCCGAACCAAGTCTGTGGTCATTTCCTGGATTCGCAGCAGAAACACGAAGTAGGTCAGAATGTTCATCTACTGCTTGTAGTACAGCTGCAAGGAATAATAGAAATTGAATGTTCTCATGAGGTGTTTTGCCTGGTTCTAATAGATTCTTACCGGTATCAGTTATAAGGGACCAATTATCATGCTTTCCTGAACCACTTACGCCTTCGAAAGGCTTTTCATGCAGAAGACAAGCAAGACCTTGACGACTAGCTATTTTTCTCATAGACTCCATGATTAGCTGATTATGATCCGTAGCGATATTAGCAGTAGTATAGATTGGAGCCAATTCATGCTGGGCTGGAGCTGCTTCATTATGTTGAGTCTTTGCTGTAACACCTAATTTCCATAGTTCAATGTTAAGCTCTCTCATAAAGGTTGCAACTCGTTCTCGTATACTTCCAAAATAATGGTCATCCATCTCTTGACCTTTTGGTGGCATAGCACCAAACAAAGTACGGCCTGTAAATATTAAATCTTCTCGTTGTAGGTAATTTTCTTTATCAATTAGAAAATATTCTTGCTCTGGACCCACGCTAGTTGAAACATTATTGATTTCTTTATGACCAAATAAATGAACAATTCTAATGGCTTGCTTACTAATAGCCTCCATAGAACGTAAGAGGGGTGTCTTCATATCCAGGGCTTCTCCTGTATAAGAACAGAACGCTGTAGGAATACAAAGCGTCACTCCTGCTGCATCTTCTCTTAAGAAGGCAGGTGAAGTACAATCCCAGGCAGTATATCCTCTTGCTTCAAAGGTTGCGCGTAAGCCACCTGATGGAAAAGAAGACGCATCTGGCTCTCCTTTAATCAACTCTTTACCTGAGAATTCCATAATAGCTTTACCATTGGGTGTTGGATTAATAAAAGAATCATGCTTCTCAGCTGTAACACCTGTCATAGGTTGAAACCAATGCGTATAATGAGTTGCACCTCGTTGAATTGCCCAATCCTTCATGGCGTTTGCAACTACATCTGCGATTCCTGGATCTAAGTCCTCACCATTTTCAATTGTTTTCTTAAGTGTTGCATACACTTTTTTAGGTAAATGTTCTAACATGGTGGAATCGTCAAATACATCAATTCCAAAAATATCGGTTACAGAGATTTTATCTGTCATAATCTTCTTCCTTCCATCACTCATTTATTCAGTATATTCACATCTAGTTTATCATAAGGAACAATGATTCCATTGTCATCAAATGCTTTTTTCATATGTTCTAAGAGCTCACACTTAAGTGTCCAATAATTTTCTGTATTTACCCAAACCCTAACTCCTAATGTGATAGAACTGGGATTAAAACTACTCACATAAACACTAGTATCATAATCTTTTAGTGAAAGCTCTTCCTGATTAGCCACTTGTGTTAAGATAGCTTTTGCCTTATCAATCTCTTCAGTATAACCTATTGAGATTGTTAAATCTAACCTTCTCACAGGTTCATTTGTAACATTAATTATGTTTGAATTAGATAAAGTTCCATTTGGAAGAACAACAATTCGATTATCTACTGTAAGAAGCTTCGTATAAAATAAATCAATAGATTTGACAGTACCTTCAAGAGTATCGTTTACAATATAATCACCTACTCGAAAAGGTTTCATTACCAGAATTAATACTCCACCAGCAAAATTGGACAAACTTCCTTGTAATGCCAGGCCGATGGTTAATCCGGCCGAACCTATGAGAGCCACTAGAGAACTTGTGTCAAGACCAAGGATTCCTACAATCATTATAATGAGAACCGCGTATAGAGCTACCTTTAATAAGGCAAGTATGAATCCTGCTACACTTGGTTCAATATGTGTCTTTCCAATTGACTTTTCAACTAATTTAACAATCCATTTGGATATTTTTCTACCAATCATATAAACAATAATTGCAATGAGTAATAGCTTTCCAAATTCAATTAACTTAGGAAGGATTCCGTCTATTTCTCGACGAAGCTGACTAATACTAGCATCCAATTCTTTTATATTTTCAGTCAAATATATATTCATCATATTAATATCGTTCTCCTCCTTATATCTACTACTTTCTGCGTGTCTTTTTCACTTCTGCAGGGGTACAAGTAAATACTGAGATTCCTAATGGGGGTACCGTCATAAGAATTGAATTCTCTCTATCATCTACTTCTATGGCTTTTGATTGTTTTAATCTAGGATTCACATTGCCATCTCCACCAAAGATCTCTTTATCACTATTAAATGTTTCTTTATACTTTCCTGGGAATGGAACACCCACTGAATAGTTTTTATATACCACAGGAGTAAAGTTACATACTATTAGTAGCGTTTCTTCTGGCTTATCTGTTTTTCTAAGGAAGGATATAATACTTCTATCTGAATCCAGATTGTTAATCCATTCAAATCCTTCACTATTATAATCTAAGGCATAAAAAGCTTTATAGTCCTTATATAATCTATTCAGAGCTTTCACATAATTGTACATCTCACTATGTTGTTTCACATCCAATAGATCCCAGCTTAGTTCCACATCTTCATTCCACTCAAGCTCTTGAGCAAAATCCTGACCCATAAATAATAGTTTCTTCCCTGGATGAGCTATCATATAACCATATGCAACCCGTAGGTTGGCAAATTTTTGACTTTCATCTCCTGGCATTTTACCAATCATGGAACCTTTTCCATGTACTACCTCATCATGGGAAAGTACTAATATAAAATCTTCACTATAAGCATAGATCATACTAAAGGTAAGTTCAGCTTGACGACCTTTACGAAATAGTGGATCACATCTCATGTAATTTAGGAAATCATTCATCCAACCCATATTCCATTTATAGTGGAATCCTAGTCCACCTTCTTCTAAGTCCCCTGTGACCATAGGCCATGCAGTTGATTCTTCAGCAATTAGAACGGCACCATCCTGGCGTTTTAAAAATATAGAGTTCAGATGTTTTAGTAGTTCCATTGCCTCTAGATTCTCATTTCCACCATATATATTAGCAACCCATTCTCCATCGTTTTTACCATAATCAAGATATAGCATAGAAGCAACAGCATCCATACGAATACCATCTATATGGTATTTCTCCACCCAGAAAAGGGCGTTAGCTATAAGGAAATTGGCAACTTGAGGTCTTCCATAATTATAGATTAGGGTTCCCCAATGAGGATGGCTTCCTTGCCTTGGATCAAGATGTTCATAAAGGCATGTTCCATCAAAATTAGCAAGTCCAAATGTATCTCTTGGGAAATGAGCTGGGACCCAATCTAAAATAACTCCAATCCCCTTCTGATGCATATAATCTACAAAGTACATAAAATCATCAGGTGTACCATATCTAGATGTGGCTGCATAATATCCGGTTACTTGATATCCCCAGGAAGCATCAAAAGGATGTTCCATAATTGGCATAAGTTCTATGTGTGTATATCCTGTATTCAGTATATACTCTGCAAGCATAGGGGCTAGCTCTCTATAGTTATAGAAGTCCCTATCTTCCTCTTCCGGTTTTCTCCAAGAACCAAGATGAACCTCATATATAAGCATAGGCCCTTTATAAGTATCAGTTTTCTTTCTTTGATCTAGCCAATTTTTATCTTTCCAAACATAATTGTCAATATTATATACTATGGAAGCTGTATTAGGTCTTAGTTCTGAGTAATATCCATATGGATCTGACTTAAGAACTACCATGCCACCTTTCATCTTAATCTCATATTTATAGAGAGAACCTTCACTTATATTGGGGATAAACAATTCAAAGATACCTGAATCCTCTACTCTTCTCATGGGATGTCTTCTACCATCCCACAGATTAAAGTCACCCACCACACTTACCCTCATAGCGTTAGGTGCCCATACAGCAAATAACACTCCAGGTACACCATTAATCTCCATATAATGAGAACCAAGTCTTTCATAGATCTCATAGTGAATACCACTAGAGAATCTCATTCTATCTTGTCCATTAATAACTGTTTCAAATAAATAGGGATCTATCACTTCTTCTTGTGTCTGATTGTCATAGCTAATTCGAAATCTATATTCTGGAACCCTTTTCCTAGGTAAAACTACTGCAAAGAATCCTTCTTCATCTACTAACTCCATTGGGTATTCCTTGTCTGTCTTTGGTAAATACAACATTACGCTAACCGCTGTTGGAAAATAAGCATTAAACAATACTCCATCTTCAATTACATGTGCACCTAATATACTATGTGGGTTATCATGCTCAGAATATACTATGGCCTCTATCTCAGCCCAATCACATAGATTGTATAGTTTATCATCCATATATAAACCTCCTTGTTATTATTAATTACTTCTCTCTCTAAATCTAACATCACCTTAGTCAAAATACCATTGATCTACTCTGTCTCCACCCTGTTCTGTATCTTCTTGTTTTATAATATATTTTTTTAGAATTCTCTCCATCAAGAAAGATGAACCTAATAGGTAGATAGGAATTATGAAAGGAATCAAAATAATAGTTACATAAAACCCAAATGATATTGCAACTAGTATTATTAACATTCCCAATGTTTAAAGTTGGGGTGATTCAATTAATTAAGATATGTTTCATCGCTAAGAAGAAACACATCTTAATTAATTGAATTACCCCAACCTTAAACCTTGAAAGTACCGGAAATAAGTATATTCCAATACATCCGAAAAATATAATAGCCGCCATATACACATATGGTAAAACTCCCCCTAGTGTACCGGTAATCTGTTTGCTAATCTGGATATTAGCATATAGAATAGTAAATGCTAATAGTACTAAAATCCATGTGAGTGTTCCAACCTTTAAGTTTTCCTTCATTGACTTAAAAAATTCTTTTATTACATATCCACGATTTTTACGAATTACCTTCACCATTGTATAATAACATGCAGAAGTCGCTGCTCCGATAGTTATAATTGGTATGCAACATATGATATATATCATGCTTAATACTAAAACATCAAAAACTTTGGACATAAATGTAAATATTGGATTGTCCATATTAAAAAAACTTCCCATTACTTGTCTCCTTGTTCTACATACTTCTTTTATTCAATCCTGTGTATAAATATTCCACTTCTTAATTTTGGCTCAAACCATGTTGATTTTGGTGGCATGAGTTTGCCTTCATCAGAAACAGCAAATAATTCAGATATAGAAGTTGGATACATTGAGAACGCTACTGCCATGTTCTTATTGACCCTCTTTTCTAATCCATCCAATCCTTTGATACCACCTATAAAACCAACTCTTTTATCTGTACGAGGATCTTCAATATTAAGAATTGGCTTCAATAGATAATCTTGTAGAATAGATACATCTAATCCATCTACACTATCTTCTATATTTTTAAGTTTCTTATGAGCCGTTAATTGATACCATGTATCTTGAAGATACATTCCAAAAGTACCCTTCTCTGTAGGTTCATATTGTTCTTTACCTCTCTCCTGCACATCAAAGTTCTCGCTTACTTTAAGAAGAAACTCTGAGACAGTATATCCATTTAGGTCCTTTACTGCTCTGTTATATGGTAATATCATAAGTTGATCGTCTGGAAAAAGTACGGATAAAAAATAATTGAATTCTTCTTTTCCCGTATAATCCTTATGTTCTCTTCTTCTATTTAACCCAACCTTAACTGCTGAGGCTGTTCTATGGTGTCCATCTGCAATGTAGATATTATCTTCTTTACTAAATTCATTGCTAATCGTTTCTATATTAGAATTATCACTTACCTTCCATACATTATGATGTACCTCATCTATTGAAGCAAAGCTATATATTGTCTGTGTTTTCATTACTTCACTTACAATTTGGTTAATAGCGTTATTGCTTCTATATGCTAAGAAGATAGGCCCTGTCTGAGCATTACAACGGTCTACGTGATTGATACGATCAATTTCTTTATCTTCCCTTGTATTCTCATGCTTCTTAATTATATTACTAATATAATCATCAATAGAAGCACAGGCAACGATTCCTACCTGAGAACGCCCTTCCATAATCAATTCATAGATATAATATGCTTCTTCATTATCTGATATAAATATTCCCTCTTTAATAGAAGTATCTAAGAGTTCCCTAGCTTTATCGTATACTTTACTATCATAGATATTAATATCTTCTTCAAATTGGGTCTCTGCTCTATCAATTCTAAGAAAAGATAAAGGTTCCCTTTGTACTTCTTCTAATGCTTCTTCTCGATTATATACGTCATAAGGTAGTGCAGCCACCCTCTGAACTACCTTATCATCCGGACGGATGCAGCGAAATGGTTTTATTGTTGCCATACTTATCTCCTTATCATTATGCTTCTAGAAGGAATGCATGATACCCTTTCATGGTTTCATAGATATCTGCCTTACTTCCTATCTCCCATGGTGCATGCATATTCAATAACGCAACACCACAATCAATTACTTCCATTCCATATTCCGCAAGGATATATGCAATAGTTCCTCCACCGCCTTGATCTACTTTACCAAGTTCAGATGTTTGGAAAGTTACATTATGTTTTTCCATAATTCTGCGAAGTTCTGCCATGAATTCTGGATTTGCATCATTACACCCTGATTTTCCTCTTGCACCAGTGTATTTATTAAATACTAATCCCTTACCAAGATATGCTGAATTCTTCTTTTCATTCACAGATGCATAGTTAGGATCAAATGCTGCACTAACATCAGAAGATAACATCTTTGAATTCTTAAGAGATCTTCTTAATTTTAATTCTGAATAGTCTCCTACAAGATTCATAACCTCTGCCACTGTATTCTCAAAGAATCTTGACTTCATTCCAGTAGCACCCATACTTCCTACTTCTTCTTTGTCTACCAATAAACAGATACAAGTTTTATCGGTTTTATCTAACTGTAGCATAGCTGCTAATGAAGTATAAGCACAAACTCTATCATCTTGTCCATATCCCATAACCATACTTCTATCAAGTCCATAATCTCTAGCTTTACCAGCAGGAACCACTTCAATCTCAGCAGAGATAAAATCATCTTCTTCTATATCATATTCTCTTTTAAGTAGATCAAGAATATAACCTTTTGCTTTATCCTTACCTTCACCCTTTAGTGGAATACTACCAATTAGAATATTAAGATCTTCTCCCTCTACAACTTTTCTTGCCTTTTTATCTAATTGTTCTCCTGCTAGATGAACAAGCAGATCAGATACTCCAACAACAGGATCATCCTCTTTTTCCCCTACAACAAAGTCTATCTTGGTTCCATCCTTTTTGATTACAACACCATGTAGTGCCAAAGGAAGAGTAACCCACTGGTATTTTTTAATTCCACCATAGTAGTGGGTATCAAACATTGCCAAACCTGTATCTTCATATAAAGGATTTTGTTTTAAATCAAGTCTAGGAGAATCCACATGAGCACCTAATATCTTATATCCATCCTCCATTGCCTTATCTCCAATATGGAACAGAGCAACACCTTTCCCCATATTATTAGCATACACTTTATCTCCAGCTTTAAGTGTTCCGCCAGCTCGAATGATATCATCCAAATCTTCATATCCTACTTCTCTTGCCATACGAATTGCTTCTGTTACACATTCTCTTTCTGTTTTACAATCTGATATATATTTTTTATAATCATCACTTAATTGAAATACTTCTCTTAATTCTTGTTCATCATATTTTTCCCATGTTATCTGTTCTTTCATATTGTGCCTCCTTGAATTCAAATCACTTATAATCTATATAAATCTATATATTCTATTCATTGTAATATGTTTTTCAAGGATATTCAAGTTTTTCTCAAACAGAGTTCATAAACTTTTGCACTCGTCGGCACTTAGGCTCTGTCCTTTAGAGCCTTATGTACCGCTACGTAGTGCAACTAAGCGAAAGCGCCTCCGTTTCAGAAGCATATACTCGGGTCATCCTTCCGTCACTAAGTCAGCTGTTTAAAATACATAATCAGAGGAAATTGTACGAAATGATGAGTTTACAAACTCACAGATACAAACAACTTTCCTCTGATTACAGGTTGGACACTAAGTGTATTGGTCTTATTTGATGATACGAACCTTTAACACTCCATCAATTGCAAATAATTGATCTACCATCTCCTCAGGAGTTGACTCATCAATATCAAAGATGGAATATGCATAATCCCCTTTGCTCTTATTAATCATATTAACAATATTAATATTCTTAGAAGCAAGCACAGATGTAAATTGGTTCAGCATGTTTTTAATATTTCTATGATTTACTGCAATACGTCCAGCACCTTCACAAGGTCCAGCATTACAAGATGGATAATTTACAGAATTTCTGATATTACCATTCTCAAGATAATCCATAATCTCTTTAACCGCCATCTTAGCACAGTTATCTTCTGATTCTTCTGTAGAAGCACCAAGATGTGGTATTGCAATCACATTTTTCATATTAGCTGTTTTAACATTTGGAAAATCTGTAACATATTTTGCTACCTTTCCAGAATTTAATGCAACTTCTAGGTCATCTTCATTCATAAGAAGGTCTCTTGCAAAGTTTAGAAGAATAACGCCATCTTTCATCTTACTAATAGCTTCTTCATTAATCATCTTCTTTGTATCTTCCAATAAAGGAACATGTACAGATATAAAATCACATTCTTTATAGATCTCTTCTTGTGTTTTTACATGAATAATATTCCTTGATAGATTCCATGCATGATCAACTGAGATATACGGATCACAACCATATACTTTCATACCTAATCGATTCGCTGCATTAGCTACTAACACACCAATTGCACCTAGACCGATGATTCCTAATTTCTTATCTTTAATCTCTTTTCCAGCAAATTGAGCTTTTGCTTTCTCAACGCTCTTCCCTATATTCTCGTCTGCTTTATTCTCCTGTACCCAATTAACACCGCCAATAATATCTCTAGACGCAAGTAAAAGTCCAGCAATCACCAATTCTTTTACCCCGTTTGCATTGGCACCTGGCGTATTGAACACTACGATTCCTTGTTCTGCACATTTATCAAGTGGAATATTATTAACCCCTGCCCCTGCCCTGGCAATCGCTTTTAGATTCGTAGGCAACTCAATGTCATGCATTCCTGCACTTCTAACCAGAACTGCATCTGCTTCCTCTATTGAATCTGTTTTTTCATAGTCAGCAGTGAATAGATTCATACCTATCTCTGCTATTGGGTTTAAACATTTAATCTTAGCCATTACTTACACCTCTTCTATTATTTGTTCTCTTCCTCAAATCTCTTCATAAATTCAACTAGCTTAACAACACCTTCGTATGGCATTGCATTGTAGATACTTGCTCTCATTCCCCCTACAGAGCGATGACCTTTTAGATTCTCAAATCCAGCTTCTTTTGCTTCTTTAATAAACTTAGCATCTAAATCATCATTACCTGTGATAAATGGAACATTCATAAGCGAACGGTCTTCTTTCACTACAGTTCCTTTGAATAGATTGCTTTCGTCTAGGAAATCATAGAGAACTTTTGCTTTCTTTTCATTTCTCTCCTTCATAGTAGACAATCCACCCATGCTCTTTAACCATTTGAATACTTTACCACAGATATAGATTCCATAAGCCGGAGGTGTATTATATAATGATTCTGAATCAGCATGTATCTTATATTGTAACATTGTTGGAGTTCCTGGAAGTGTATCTTCTGTAATCAGATCTTCTCTGATAATTACAATTACTACACCTGCTGGTCCAATATTCTTTTGCACTCCACCATATATTAAACCATATTTTTCTACATCAATTGGTTCAGATAGGAAGCAAGAAGATATATCCGCTACCAATGTCTTACCTTTTGTATTTGGTAATGTTTTAAACTTTGTTCCATAGATTGTATTG
>CAZAKD010000022.1:0-14100 GCA_964485435.1 uncultured Lachnospiraceae bacterium | reverse complement strand
GATATATTAACTTTAATAATAACTATTTATTGGTGAAAGTGAAAGGAAGACAACAATGAATCTTGCAGGAGTGTATCATAAAACTACGGAGCAGTACTGTTATCCATTGAATGAAGAAGAGCTGATTATCAGTTTAAAGACGGGGTATGATGTAGATAAGGTTTGGATTATTTATGGAGATCCATATCTAAATGGAATTGCTGGGGGTAAAGAGGCTTGGGAAGGCCAGAAGGAAGAAGTAGTATTTAAAAAAAGGTTGAAGAACCAGATTTGGTGGACTACAACAATTCGTCCTCCTTATAAGAGGTTAAAATACTATTTTATATTGGAGAATAAAGAGGAGGAATATGCCTTTTATGAGAATGGATTCTTGACCAAAGAGCAGAGTTGTTCTAATAGAAGAATATTTCAATATTTTACGTTCCCATGGATGAATGTGAAGGATATAGCCAAAACTCCGGACTGGGTAAATGAGATGGTTTGGTATCAGATTTTTCCAGAGAGGTTCTGTAATGGCAACCCAGATCGTAGTCCGGCTTGGGTAAAACCATGGAGAGATGGACCAGTGACCAATGAAGAATTCTTTGGTGGAGATCTTGAGGGGATTATTAGTAAGTTAGACTATCTACAAGATCTTGGAATAACAGGAATCTACCTTACGCCAATCTTTACATCTCCATCATCCCATAAATATAATATTGAAGATTATAGAGAGATAGATCCTTACTTTGGAGATAGCAAAGTGTTTGAAGAATTGGTAAGTGAGTTACATAAAAGGGATATGCGAATTATGCTAGACGGGGTATTTAACCATTGTGGAGAACGTTTTGGGCTGTGGGTTGATGTGTTGGAGAAGGGGCCTGAATCACCTTATTATAATTGGTTTATGATAAATCAGTGGCCATTACCTACAGAGGGACATGGAACCAGAGATGGTAGATTCTATTCCTTTGCATTTACCGAAAGTATGCCAAAACTTAATACGAATAATCCTGAGGTGATTCAATATTTCTCAGATATTTGTACAGAATGGGTAGAAAAGTATGGTATTGATGGATGGAGATTTGACGTGGGTAATGAAGTGTCCCATGATTTCTTGAGACAGATTAGAACAAGAATAAAAGATATTAATCCAGAGGTCTATCTACTAGGTGAGATATGGCATGATGCGTCAAATTACTTGATGGGAGATCAGTATGATGCAGTAATGAATTACCCATTAACAAGTAGTTTGAATGATTTTTGGGTGGACGAAAAACTTACTAAGGAAGATTTTGAATATACCTTAAATAGATGCTATACTATGTATATGCAGCAAGTAAACAATGTGTTGTTTAATCTACTAGATTCCCATGATACAGATCGATTATTTACCAGAGTTACCAAAGAGAGTTGTTGTTATCAACAACTGGCTATATTATTTACTGTACCTGGAAGTCCTTGCATCTATTATGGCACTGAGATAGGGATGGAAGGCGGTCATGATCCAGATTGTCGCAGATGTATGCCTTGGGAGGAGATAGAGCAAGGGAAATACAATGACCGTATCAGTATCATTAAGAAACTAATTCATCTACGTACTTCTATTCCAGCTTTTCGTAGTCCATATTTTCATTTTACCCAAAGATATTCTAATCCTAGGGTGTTTGAGTATATTAAATTAGATGGACTAGAACCTGGAATCGAGATTGTACTTAATTGCTCTGATGTGCCAGAGAATGTAGAAGGACAGGGTGAGTTATTCTCTATAGGATATGAGAATGGGATTCTTAAGCCAGATGGAGTGATTATTCGTACATTATCATGATGATATAAAGGAGTGTGGCCCTATGTACCGTATATTAATTGTTGATGATGAGAGAGTTGAGCGTAATGGAATACAATTTTTGTTAAAACAGATGATGTTAGATGTTGAAGTGGAAGAAGCTCATCATGGGTTAGCAGCCCTTGAGTTGCTAAAGAAAGAAAAGTTTGACATCTTACTTACTGATATCAAGATGCCTTTTATGGATGGCTTAGGATTAATAGAAGAAGTGAATACCCTATATCCTGATATTAGAAAAGTAATCTTTAGTGGATATAGCGAGTTTGATTATGCTTTAAAAGCAATGAAGTTTAATGTGAAAGATTACATATTAAAACCTGTAGAACCAACAGAGTTCGAGAAGATTATTAAAAAACTGATCACAGAATTAGAAGAATACAAGTTTAGGATGGAGCAGAATGAGAAGAGCTTAGGTTACCTAAAGGAACATTTTCTCTATGACCTTGTAAATGGGAAATCGATAGAGGAAGTTGAGAAAGAAGCGGCATCCTTCTTTAACTTAAAGGAATTCGATCCTTATAACAGAATGATATTAGTGGAGTTTAACCATGATTTCTTTGGAGAAGAAGGAACAGATTTTGAAAAGAAATTAGCACAAAAGATAGGCCTTAACATACAGTTTCTTAATCTAAATCCAAGCCAGACATTGCTCTTTTTAAAAGACAGTGTAAATGAAATTAAGGAATTGGGTGAATCCATATGTAATTTTGTAGAAGATAATTATGATGACTTATGTTATGTTGCTATATCTGATGAGTTCCAAGGGATGGATAAATTTGCAGTAGCATATGATACAACAGAGGTATTGATGGAAGGAAAGTTCTATCAACCAGAAAGTAGAGTATTTCTAAATGAAGAATCTAAAAAAGGAAGCCTAATCGTCCAGATTAGCGATGATACCCTTCTAAAAAGGATGAAGCAAGATATCCATATGAAGGATATTAGCAGTCTAAGAGAACAATTTCAGAGACTCTGTGATAAATATAGACATAATACAGACTTCTCACAAGTATATATTAAATTTATTTTCTCCAATCTATTAAAGGATTTCTATAGCAACATACCTGGATTAGATGAGGCAGAATTAAATAAAGAGATAGACACCTTATATCGTTCTACAGACCTTGGAAAAGTTATGAAGATTATGAATCTGAATATGAACCGTCTAGAACAGGCCTTTAGCAAGAATCCTCAGATGCTTCATAGAGAGATTGAATCTGTTAAGAAATATATCTATGAGAATTATGACAAGGAGTTAAGCGTTGATATCCTAGCCAATCATGTGAATCTTGTTCCTAGTTATTTAAGCCATATATTTAAGAAAGAAACAGGCCAGAATATAAGCAAGTTTATTAAGGCGTACCGAATGGAGAATGCGAAAGATATGCTTGAGAATACCCATATGAAGATTGTGGATATTAGTTGCAAGGCAGGTTATCCAAATGTATCTTATTTCTGCAGAAGTTTTCGCGAATATTTTGGAGTAAGTCCACAAAAATATAGGGGTCAAGGTGAAGTAAATGAAAAGGTTGAACCAACAATTTAAGAACCTGAAACTTAGGAAAAAACTCTATTATGTTTATTTTATGGTGGGATTGATTCCACTTCTATTTTTGGGAACCTATTTTTACATGAGAATCAGTAGATTACTCATAGATCGTGAAGTACGAAATCAACAAAATTCACTAAACCAAGCGGTACTAACCCTAGAGAACCAGCTGAATATATATGAGAATATGTCTGACTATATTGCCTTCAACCAAACAATCCTTCAGGCTGTTTCTTATCCTTATGAGAATTATTATGAGATGTATTCTCAATATACTACAGTTTTGGACCCTTTGATTGCTTCATTAAAGTATTTTCATAATGATATTAAAAGAGTAACCATATATGTGGATGATGATGTGATAAAACATGATACAACATTGGCACCTCTTTCAGATATTAATGAAGAACCGTGGGTGGATACTGTGATGAATAGTGCAGAGATATTCTGGCTAGTAGATAGTCAAGAAGAGAAAGCTATCATTGCAAGAAGTATCCCTGAATTAAATGGTATATCAGGTTTATTATACATAGAAGTAGATTACAGACAATTATTTGATCCCTTTCTACTGGTTACAGATGGTAATTATGGAATATCAATTATCAGTCAGGATAATAAGGAGATATATTCTTTAAGTGAATTTGACCTTGAATATGGAGATGTATCACTTCTCCGCGACGACTCGGATGAATATATACAGGTATCTCAAAAAATGGACACTGTTCCGTGGAATGTAATATTATATAGGCCTTATGGTCTCATACGAACATCCATTCAGCCAATAATTACAGGAGTTGTTGTTGCCATTCTTCTATGTATTAGTGCTGCCCTTATATTGCTGAAAAAATTAGCAGGAATGCTGGTTCGTGAGATTGAAAATCTTACAACTAATATGGAGAAAGTCCAAGAAGGGAATCTAGAAGTAGAGATCACAAGTGAAGCAGAAGATGAGATGGGTGAGCTTGTAAGGGGATTTGGAGACATGGTATCACGACTTAAAACACTCATTGAAGAAGTGTATGAAAGTAAGATATCCCTGAAGGAATATGAAATGAAGGCGCTTCAAGCACAGATAAATCCTCATTTTTTATATAATACATTATCAATCATTAATTGGAAGGCCATTGAAGCAAATGAACAGGATATTAGTAGGATTACCCTAGCATTATCTAAATTCTATCGTACTGCTTTGAATAGAGGCAAGAACATTATGTCTGTTCAAGATGAGATAGAAAACGTGAAATCTTATATTGGGATTAAGCAGATTATGCATGATCATGAATTTGATGTTGAGTTTGATGTAGATGAAGTAATCTATTATTATGATGTACCTAATCTTATATTACAACCCCTTGTAGAAAATAGTATTGATCACGGTATTGGGCATAAAACAGACGGCAGAGGATTGCTTCGAATAACAGGACATATGCAAGAAGGATTACTCTATCTGTCTGTAGAAGACAATGGAATCGGTATGGACGATGAGAGAAAATATCAGATCCTAACACAAGAATCCAAAGGCTATGGGGTATTCAATGTAAATGAAAGGTTAAAGTTGTTCTATGGAAATGAATACGAACTTCAGATAGTGAGTGAGTTAGGTAAAGGAACCAAGACAACCGTTAGAATTCCTGCAAGAAAAGAGAAATAAAATAAGAACACAAAAAAGTGATATAATTCAAACAATCTTAATATTTACGTAAATTTTCGAAAATTATATAATAAACCTATCAGATGAGTACTACATAAGTAGTATTGAGTGCTGAAAACAAATGGTAGGAGGATGAGTTATGAAAAAGAGATTGTTAACAGTAGTATTAGCTATGACAATGGTTGCATCTTTAGTGGCTTGTGGTAAAAAAGATACTACAGAACCAACAACAGAGGTGAAAGAGGGAGTTACAGAAGAAGTTGCAGAGGATAAAGAAGAACCAGTAGAGGTTAAGGATGTAACACTTACTGTATGGGCGCCTCAAGAAGATCAAGAACCAAAAGAAGGTTATGACAAAGGTATCTTAGTAGCAATGACTGAAAAGTTTGCATCTGAACATCCAGAATGGAATATTACTTTCAAATATGGTGTATGTGGTGAAGACGTTGCCAAAGATGAGGTAACAAAAGATGTTGAAACTGCTGGTGACGTATATATGTATGCAAATGATCAACTTCCAATCTTAGTTGAAGCTGGTGCAATTGCACAAATCGGTGGAACAAATCTAGAAACAATTAAATCTGAATATTCAGAATCCATGGTTAATACAGTAACATATGAGGGTGGAGTATATGGTGTACCATTCGCATATAATGGATGGTTCATGTTCTATGATAAGAGCAAGTTCTCAGAAGATGAAGTAAAAGACCTTGATGTAATGTTAGCAAAAGATCTAGGTGCAGACACAACTAACGTAATGTTCCCATTATCTAATAGCTGGTTTATCCCTGCATTCTACTATGGTGTTGGTGGAACTATGTTTGGTGCTGATGGAACAGACGGAAGTCTTGGATGTGATTTCAACGATGAAAAAGGTCTTGCAGTATCTAATTACTTAGTAGACCTAGCTGCTAATCCAAAGTTTGGTAACCAATCAAACGAAGAAGCTGGTAAAGCAATTGCTTTATTTGAAGAAGGTAAACTTGGTGCATTCTTCACAGGTTCATGGGACAGAGCTAATATTGAAGCTGCTTTAGGCGAAAATTTTGCATGTGCTGCATTACCATCATTTAAAGCAGGCGATTACGCTGGAACTATGAAATCATTTGCAGGATCTAAAGTAATTGGTGTTAATCCAACAAGCAAAAACATGGATGTTGCAGTAGCTTTAGCACTTTTCTTAGGAAATGCTGAAAGCCAAGCAATCCGTTACAATGTTAGAGGTGTTGTTCCTCTAGAATCAGAAGGACTTAACGATGTAATGCTTACTGCAATTACAGATACAATTAATAATACATCTGTAGCTCAACCATTAGTGTCACAGATGAATTCATGGTGGTCACCTGCTGAAGCATTTGGTAAAGCAGTTGTTGCTGGTGAAGTAACAAAGAGTAACGTAAAAGAGAAGTTAGATGCATTTGTAGGTAATGTAAATGCAGAAACAGGACTATAAGATTATTAATGTTTAAGAAAGAAAGCTTCATTAGTTTATCTAGTGGAGCTTTTCTAAAAAGGAGGTCCAGTGATGGCAAAGAAAGAAAAGAAGCCTAAAGTGAATAAATCCGATATTGTAATCCCTATAAGAGAAGCCCTAGCGGTTGGAGATCTATTCACGAAACTCTCAGGTCTTATAATGGGCCTTGGCAATATAGTTAGGAAACAGTTTATTCAAGGAGTTTTATTCTTAATAGCAGAGGTTAGCTATATTTTCTTTATGATTACATTTGGAATAGAGGCAATTGGAAACCTATTTACATTAGGTTCAGAAACACAGAAAGAAGTATTTAATGAAGCAACACAATTATTTGAATATACACAAGGTGATAATTCCCAATTATGTCTTCTATATGGTGTTATGACTTTCTTTGTTACAGGGCTCTTTGTTGTTTTGTGGAAAGCTTCAATACGATCTGCATACTTAGGACAATTGGATGTAAAGAAAAAGGGTAAGGCAAAATCATTTAAGAAAACCATCGCAGAGTTATTTGATGGAAAACTACATAACACACTATTAGTATTCCCAACTATGGGAATTATACTTTTTACAGTGATGCCACTTGTATTTATGATGCTTATGGCATTCACCAACTATGATAGAAATCATCTGCCACCAAAGAATCTATTTGATTGGGTAGGATTTAGTAACTTTTCAAGAGTATTAAATTTTGGTGGTGACTTAGGAAGAACATTCTGGCCAGTATTAGGATGGACAGTTATCTGGGCTATATTTGCCACTGGTCTTAATTATATCCTGGGTATGATATTAGCAATGGTTATCAATCGTAAAGATACAAAACTTAAGAAGATGTGGAGATTTATATTTGCACTTTCCATAGCTGTTCCTCAGTTCGTGTCTTTGTTGGTTGTTAATACCATGATTCAGGAGCAAGGAGTAATTAATCTAATTCTTAGAGAGTTATTTAATATAGGTCCATTGCCTTTCTTAAGAGATGCAACATGGGCAAGGGTTACCGTTATTATCGTTAACCTATGGATTGGTATACCTTATACAATGATATCAACAACAGGAATACTTCAAAATATTCCGGCTGAGCTCTATGAATCAGCTAAGGTAGATGGGGCATCTCAGTTTATTATATTTATAAAGATTACCCTTCCATATATGTTATTTGTTATGACACCTAATCTAATTACAGCGTTTGTTTCAAATATTAATAACTTCAATGTAATATTCTTATTAACCAATGGTGAACCGGCCACTGACCTATATTATAAAGGAACGGCAGGTAAGACAGATCTATTAATTACCTGGCTCTATAAGTTGACCATAGATAACAAAGATTATAACTTGGGAGCGGTAATTGGAATATTAACATTTATTATTCTAGCAACAACTTCTTTAATCGCATATAGAAGTACAAAATCATATAAGAATGAGGAGGAGTTTTCATAATGAAGAAAAATAAATCTGTAAAAGCAAGAAAAAAAGTTACCAATATTATAGTTCATGCTTTTCTATCAGTATTATCAATAATATGGCTCTTTCCTATCTTCTGGATTCTACTCTTGTCCTTTAGAGAGCAAAGGGGACAATATATAACATCCTTTTGGCCTAAGAAGTTTACAACAGCCAATTATGTTAAATTATTTACTGAAACAGGTGTATTTAATTTCCCAAGATGGTTTTCCAATACACTATTTGTTGCCATATGTTCCTGTATAGTAACTACATTCTTTGTATTGGCGGTATCCTATTGTATGTCAAGGTTACGCTTTAAAATGAGAAAACCATTTATGAATATTGCATTAATCTTAGGAATGTTTCCGGGATTCATGTCAATGATTGCTATATATTATATATTAAAAGGATTCGGTTTAACAGAAGGACCGATGATCTATGTCGCCTTAATAATGGTCTATTCAGGGGGAGCTGGATTGACTTTCTATATTGCAAAGGGATTCTTTGATATGATTCCCAAAGCTCTTGATGAAGCGGCTATGATTGATGGAGCCAACAAATGGACTGTCTTTACAAAGATTATTATGCCACTATCTAAGCCAATTGTAGTATATACAATTATCCAAGCCTTTATGGCACCATGGTTAGATTTTATCTTTGCAAAGGTTATTGCTGGAGCTGACTCCAACTACTATACTGTGTCCATAGGACTATATACCATGTTAAGAAAAGAGAATATTATTAATTGGTATTCAGCATTTGCAGCTGGTGCTGTATGTGTGTCTATACCAATTGCAATATTGTTTATATATCTTCAGAAATACTATGCAGAAGGTTTGTCTGGAGCTGTTAAAGGATAACATGGGGAGAATTTGATGTTATAAGCTATCAAGAAGATATCTTGGTAGCTTTTTTTTAAGAGAATAGGAAGAGGAGTGACACGGATGAAGAATCGAATATTTGTGTTATATTTGATAGGAATATTATTAGTTGGAATGCTATCAGGCTGCAAGGGAGAAGAACAAACAGGAAATGAAATTGCTAGAATGGAGGAATCAGTTCGTATCCCTTACGAGTACGAGCAGGAATTAAATATTCCAGATGATGAATACCGCAATTTCTATGAGATATTTGTATACTCCTTTTATGATAGCAATGGAGATGGTATCGGAGATATTAATGGTATAATCTCTAAACTAGATTACATTAATGATGGGGACGATAACTCTCACGCAGATCTCGGGATGAATGGAATATGGCTTATGCCAATTATGCCTTCTACAACTTATCATAAATATGATGTGACGGACTATTATTCAATTGATCCAGAGTATGGTACGATTACAGATTTTGAGAATCTAGTAAAGGAATGTGATAAAAGGGGGATTTCCCTCATTATTGATCTGGTGTTCAATCACACTTCGTCAAAACATCCTTGGTTTATTCAGGCAACGGAATACCTGAAAACTCTTGAAGCAGGTGAAGAACCAAATGTTACAGAATGTCCCTATGTAGAATATTATCACTTCTCTAAAGGTGGTAATGGGTCTGGATGGAGTAAGATTGAAGGAACTGAGTGGTATTATGAGAGTATGTTCTGGAGGGAGATGCCAGATCTTAATCTAGAGAATCTTCAGGTTCGTAAAGAGATAGAGCAGATTGCAGATTATTGGATTGCCATGGGAGTAGATGGTTTTCGTCTAGATGCGGCCAAGGAATTCTTTAGTGGTGAGTTGCAGAAGAACATTGAAGTCTTAGCATGGTTTACTGATTATGTGAAGGGAATTAATCCAGACGCATATATTGTAGGGGAGGTATGGGAAGGCTCATCTGTTATCCAAGAATATTATTCAAGTGGTATCACTAGCTTATTTAATTTCCCAGTATCTCAGACAGGGGGCCATATAGTTAAAGCGGCAAAGAATCAAGGAAAACCATTTTCTCAGATCCAAGAATTGATACAGAAGTTATATGGAACAGGGAATTCTGACTTCATAGATGCTCCATTTATAAGCAATCATGATACAACGAGGATATCGGCTCAATGTGTGAATGATGAGGCTCAGATGAAACTAGCAGCAGGATTATTACTGACCATGAATGGAAATCCATTTGTCTATTATGGAGAAGAGATTGGAATGAGTAGTTATGGTACCAAAGATGAGAATAAGCGTCTTCCAATGAATTGGTCAAGTGAAGACCAAGGAATGACGACACCACCAGCCCAAGCAGATGTAGTAGAACAAAGATTCCCAACATTAGAGGAACAGATGAAAGATCCATATTCCATCTACAATTACTATAAGAGGGGGATACGAATCCGAAACGAAAACCCTGAGATAGCAAGAGGAAAGGTTGAGGATGTGGTTGGTTTAAGTGGAGAAAGTGTATGTGCTGTAAGGAAGACTTGGGAGGGGAGTTCGGTGTTAATTATATATAATATAGGTGTGGAAGAAACTCAGGTTAATATAGGGGGAACAGAGGATGAAAGTAGAAGTATTAGAGGTTATCTAACGGTAGGGGAGGATGCTGTTACTTTGAATGATGGAGAGCTTACTATGCCAGGGCAATCTATCGTGATACTGAAATAATGGTTTGGGGACGTTACCTGAAGGGTTGGGGACGGTACCTAATGCATTAGGTACCGTCCCCAAACTGCTTTTTATTCATATATGGGTTTACGAAATGGGAAATTAATCTTATAATATATACAGCAAGTCTTGACTATGTAGTTTGCAAGATAATTCATATGGTATATATTATGTAAAGATCGGAGATACATTAATGAGAAAAGGCTGGAGAGGCATAATCACTTTTATAATTCTCACCTTATTGGGTGGCTGTACTGGGGAAAATAAAGTATCAATGAATGATAATTTGACAATGAAGAATACAGGAGGAAACTCTCAAGGATTTAAGGAGGAAGCTTATGCAGCCTCTACAAGTCCTTTCGAGAAATACCCTGAGTTAGTTACATATACCCTGGGAAAGATGTCTGGATTGAACAATTCTAATATGCCTAGCGGTGATACTTATGAAGATAATGCATACACCAGGTATCTGAGAGAGCAGATTAATATTCAGAACCAGAATGTATTTGAAGTAGATGGTAAGGATTATCAAGAGGTTATCAATGTAGCAGTAGCAGCGAAGAACCTTCCAGATATTATGATTGTTGAAGGTCTTGATGTGCTGGACAGATTGGTGGAACAAGATCTTATTGCTGATCTGACGACCGCCTATGAACAATGTGCCAGCGATAGGATAAAGGATATCTATAAAAGTTATGGAGATTCTATTATGGATATTGTTACCTATGATGGTAAAATGATGGCACTTCCCGAGACTAACATCTCTGATGGGCCGAATATGCTTTGGCTTAGAAAAGATTGGATGGATACGTTAGGGTTAGAAGAACCTAAAACTATAAAAGATGCTGAATATATTATCCAACAATTCATTGAGAAGGATCCAGGTGGAAATGGGCCTGGTAAGACAATTGGCTTAGCCAGTACAGCAGAGCTCTCAGGTGAGTGGGGTTATGACTATGAATATCAACTAGATATAATATTTACTAGTTATGATGTATTTCCAAAACAATGGGTAGAAGGGGAAGATGGAAGGATTGTCTATGGCTCTGTGCAACCAGAAGCCAAAGAAGCATTAGGCCATATTCGACAGCTTTATCAAGAGAAATTATTAGACAACCAGTTTTTAATTCGAACAGCAGATAATATTATTGACTTAGTAGTCTCCGGTGAATGTGGTTCCTTTTTTGGACCATGGTGGGCGCCGAATAATCCGCTTATGTCATCGCTACAAAACCAACCCGATGCTGTGTGGAAACCTTATCTTCTAGAGACTGATGAAGACGGTGTTACCAGTTTTGTGGTGCAAAACCCAACCACTAAGTTCGTAGTAGTTCGAAAAGGATATGATCATCCAGAATTAATTATGAAGTTGGTAAGTGTATTATTTGATCAAGCCAGATATCAAGACAAGAACAATGTGGAGTTAGCAGACTATTATAAGAAGAATGTTGACCCTACAGCTAGGCCACTTGCTATTAATGTGGATTATTATGATGCTTTAGATCGATGCTATAAGAATCTGCGTAAGGCATTAGAGGGAGAGAAACCTGTAGAGGAGTTAGAGTTATTAGAACAGTCATACTATGAATTGTGCAAGGAATATTTGGAGAACCCAGAGGAAGCCGGGGTAGAAGGCTGGGCAGCATACGCTACAAGAATTGAAGCCTGCGAGCTTTTATCTAAGACACCGACTAAGAAGATACGTGGATACTATTTTGGAAATACAGCTACAATGGATAAAGTATGGTGGAAGATGAAAGAATTGGAGAAACAAGCATATCTAGAGATTGTGACAGGGGTAAAACCTTTGGACTATTTCGATGAATTTGTGAAAGAGTGGAATGGACTGGGTGGAACGGAGATTGTGAAAGAGGTAAATGGGGACGGGGTTTGAGCGATTGGGGACGGGGTATTTTGCAAAATACCCCGTCCCCAATCGCTCAAACCCCGTCCCCATTTACTATTTTCTCTTAGATCTCATTCTTTGTGTAGGATCCAATATTTTCTTTCTAATTCTCAAACTTTCAGGAGTAACCTCTAACAATTCATCTGTATCAATAAACTCTAACGCCTGCTCCAGACTTAATTCCTTCGGAGTAACAAGCTTTAAAGCATCATCAGATCCAGAAGCACGAGTGTTAGTAAGTTGCTTACGTTTACATACGTTAATTTCGATGTCTTCAGCTTTAGCATTTTGACCAATTACCATACCGGAATATACCTTTTCGCCAGCTCCTATAAATAGAAGTCCACGTTCTTGGGCGTTATATAAGCCGTATGTTATAGATTCGCCAGATTCAAAAGCTATAATAGAACCTTGTTTTCTATACTGAATATCGCCTTTATATGGTCCATAACCTTCAAACATAGTATTAAGAATTCCATTTCCTTTTGTATCAGTCATAAATTCACCACGATATCCAATTAAACCACGTGCAGGAATTAAGAACTCTAGTCTTGTGTAACCACCGTTGGATGCAGACATGCCTTGTAGTTCACCTTTTCGTTGACTAAGTTTTTCGATAACATTACCTGAGAATTCTTCAGGAACATCAATATATGCACGTTCCATTGGTTCTAGCAATTTATCGTTTTCATCACGTCTATAGAGAACTTCAGCTTTACTTACGGCAAATTCAAAACCTTCACGGCGCATATTTTCAATAAGAACAGAAAGATGTAATTCACCTCTACCTGATACTTTATAGGTTTCAGTTGTATCAGTTTCCTCTACACGAAGGCTTACGTCTGTATTTAGCTCGCGGAATAAGCGTTCTCTAAGGTGACGAGAAGTAACGAACTTTCCTTCTGTACCAGCAAGTGGACTATCATTTACAAGGAAATCCATAGAGATAGTTGGTTCAGATATCTTCTGGAAAGGAATTGCAATCGGGTTAGTTGGTGAACAAACTGTATCACCAATGTGTAGATCTGCAATGCCAGAGATAGCTACGATAGAACCTACAGTTGCTTCGTTGACCTCTACTTTTTGTAAACCTTGGAATTCGTATAGTTTATTTATCTTAACTTTTGAGAATTTATTTGGGTCATGGTGATTTACAAGAACAACGTCTTGATTCACCCTAATCGTACCATTTTCAATCTTACCAACACCAATTCGGCCAACATATTCATTATAGTCAATTGTGCTAATTAGAAGTTGAGTATCTGCTTCAGGATCACCTTCTGGAGCAGGAATATAATTAATAATCGTTTCGAATAGTGGTTGCATATTTTCTGCAGAATCGTCTAGTTCAAGGATAGCAATACCCTCTCTAGCAGAAGCATATACAAATGGAGAGTCTAGCTGTTCATCTGACGCATCTAGATCCATAAATAACTCAAGAACTTCGTCAATTACCTCTTGTGGTCTAGCTTCTGGTCTATCTATTTTATTAATACATACAATTACATGTAGATCTAATTCAAGAGCTTTCTTTAATACGAACTTGGTTTGTGGCATAGCACCTTCAAATGCATCTACTACAAGTATAACGCCATTAACCATCTTAAGAACCCGTTCTACCTCGCCACCAAAATCAGCATGTCCTGGGGTGTCAATTA
>CAZAKD010000021.1:0-14182 GCA_964485435.1 uncultured Lachnospiraceae bacterium | reverse complement strand
TTCATTTTGTAGTTACCATGGTCCTCTAGGATATCTTGATCACTTAATGTAAAATGATGAGGGCATACTTCTGCGGTCACTGGTAGATTCATACCCTTTGCCATCTTTAATAACATAACACTATCCCTAGTTGAGCAATGGCATAGATGTAATCTGACCCCAGACTCTTTCGCTAAAAAGATATCTCTTGCCACAATAATATCTTCAACAGCATTACTAATACCTGGCAATCCAAGTTCCTCTGCCTTTGTGCCTGCATTCATAACACCGCCTCTTACAAGATCCTTATCTTCACAGTGTGCAAAGATTGGAATATCATGTTCCTTAGCTATCTTCATTCCCTCAAGGTAAAGAGCTGAGTTCATTACTGATTTACCATCTTCACTAAGCCCAACTGCTCCAGCTTCTATCATCCCTGTAATATCAGCTAGTTCCGTACCAGCCTGTCCTATTGTAATAGCACCAATCGGTAATACATGCACCAATCCCACTTTGTTCGCATGTTCAATAATAGCTTTTACAACTTCAGGATTATCTGTAACTGGTTTGGTATTAGGCATAGGGCATATCGTTGTAAACCCCCCCCTTGCTGCAGCTTTCGTTCCTGTTAATATGGTTTCCTTATATTCAAAGCCTGGTTCTCTCAAATGAACGTGTAAATCTATGAAACCTGGCATTACATACCTATCTGTTCCATCTATTACTTCATCTGCTGTGATATTAATATCTTTGCTCACTTGCACAATCTTACCATCTTCAATTAGCACATCAAAGATTCCATCTGTACTTGTTGCAGGGTCAATTACATGACCATCTTTTATTAATAGTTTCATGTAGCTTATCCTCCTACCCTTACAATTCTGCCCTGTTAATATCTTCAATAATAGCCTTATTTTCAATATAATCATCAAATTCTTCTTTTGTAATCCATTTATAACTATGTAAGTCTTCTGATAGATAGATTTCATCAATAGATCCTAAACAAAGATAACTAATCCCAATATTACATTCTTCTCCAATCATAAATGACCAGGTATATAGAATCTTGCTGATCTCTACTGTCAATCCTGTATTCTCATGTACTAAGCGTACCACTGCTTTATCTGGGGACTCACCAAATTCTACTGCCCCATCAATAAACCCCCATTGATAAGGATTCATAATACGATCATCATACCATCTTTCAACGATGAGATATCTATCATTATACTGAACAATCCCTTTAACTAGTATTCTATATTTATCCATGCGATTCTCCTCCTATGATACCTCTTTATATATTGCTACTTTTAGGAATATTATAACATGAATGCCGTCTTTGTAACATATGTTTTTGCAAATAGTTAAACAGGCGAATATATATCCGCCTGTTCTTAACTAATTCTTCACTCTAATAATGTCCCTAATCTCTAATTCAATACCTAAATCAATGTAAATTTTTTGCTTTGGATGCGGACAACTATCCATTGCATTTCCTTCTTCGTCTGTCATATTTTTAACTTCAGCATTGATATTATCCCCATTCGGTTTCATTACTTCAATAATGTCTCCAACAGAGAATTTATTACGCTGTTCCACCTCATATAGACCTACTTTATTCTTTCCTTGGATATATCCTAGATAAACATATTCCTTCATATAAGTATTGCTATCATAGATCTGGGAATTGCTATCAGTAGGACCAAAGAAAAATCCAGTGATATACTGTCTGTAAGTACATTTTGTAATCTCTTCTTTATAATATGAAATATTATCAAAGTATAACTGAGGATCTTGTAAATAGTCATCAATAGCTTTACGATAAGTCCTTGTTACTGTCGCTACATATAATGCTGTCTTCATTCTTCCTTCTACTTTAAAGCTATCTATTCCAGCTTCAATAAGTTCTGGAATATGTTCAATCATACATAGATCCTTAGAATTAAAGATATATGTTCCTCTATCATTTTCAAATACTGGCATATATTCACCAGGTCTCTTCTCTTCAACAAGATGATATTTCCAACGACATGGATGCGTACATGCTCCCATATTGGCATCTCTACCTGTAAAGAAGTTGCTTAATAGACATCTTCCAGAATAAGACATACACATAGCTCCGTGTACAAAGGTCTCGATCTCTAGATCATCTGGTATATTGGCTCTTATTTCTCCAATCTCCGCTAAAGATAATTCTCTTGCAGTAACAACTCTGCTAGCTCCTAGTCTATTCCAAAACAAGAAATCTCTATAGTTAACATTATTAGCTTGTGTGCTAATATGGAGTTCAATTTCTGGTAAAATCTCTTTGGCGATTTCAAACACTCCAGGGTCAGCAATAATTATTGCATCTGGTTTAATCTCTTTTAATTCTTTGAAATATTCCTCAACCCCACTTAAATCACGATTGTGGGCTGTAATATTAGCAGTTACATATACTTTTCTACCATATTCATGGGCATAAGCAATTCCCTTCACCATGTCTTCTTTGCTAAAGTTTTTTGCGCTAGCACGTAAACCATACATCTCTCCACCAATGTATATGGCATCTGCTCCATAATTTACAGCAATTTTTAATACTTCTAGATTGCTTGCTGGAATTAGTAATTCCGGTCTTCTATCTCTACTCATTTGTTCTCCTTTATCTTAGTACTTAAAGTCACACCGTCTCCTATAGGCAAAATTATACTATCTAATTCTTCCATATGGGTCAACGTATATAGATACTCTCGCATCCTAGTGTGAATCGTTCTATTCCTTCTTGTAACACTGTATCTTGACTTAACAACATCACCATCTTGTAACACATTATCTGACACTAATAATCCACCAGTTCGTAGTAAAGTTAAAATGTCTGGTAAAAAGTTAATATATTGGCCTTTTGCAGCATCCATAAAGATAAAATCGTATTGTTCTTTATCTTCACTGGCGATCTGATGTAATATGTCTATAGCATCTCCTTCAAGAAGCTTGATTCTATTTTCTTTTTTTGCGTAAGCAATATTCTCCTTTGCCTTTTGAATTCTCTCTGGCATCTTTTCTATTGTAGTAATCTTACAATGTTCAGGCATGTACTCACTCATTAATATGGATGAAAACCCTACAGCTGCACCTACTTCTAAAATATGAGTAGGATTTTTACTTCTGATGAGAAATCGCAACAACGACTGGGTAGGCTTCTTAATGATTGGCACATATTCTTCCACTGCTTGCTTCTCAATTGTATTTAAGATCTCTGATTTTTCTACATCTAAAGATCCAATATAGGCTATGATTCTTTCATCACCGATCATATCTTTTCCTCCAATAATTAAGGCGAACCTCTCGGCCCGCCTCTATTAATCTTCTACTCTCCATCACTTGCCTTCTCATCTTCATTCGCATTATTCTCTAGATTCATACCTGGATCTGTTATAACGGACAGAATCTCGCTATAAGTCATTGAACTATTTACTACATAGGTTCCAGGCAATAAATTGTAATCCATTAATTTAGTCTTAACGTAAAATGAGTATTGGTTCTCTATTACTCGATTGAGCTCTAACTTACTTGCTACATTCCTCGTTGACTCACCCTTCTTAATCTGAACTGTGATATCTCTTCCAGGTACTTGTTCAAGTTATGATATATCCACACCAAAGTTTGGTTGGGCAGAACAAGATCCAAATATCTGGTATGAAAAATCATAGGCTACTGTGCTCAATCTTGTAATTGCAAATATAACAAAGACATAAAATAGAATATTGAGAAATAAATGCAATACGATATTGGTAATGTTTAATATAACTTTCATTCTAGTCGTACGTACTGACATGTTATTTCCTCCATTCTATATATTTATACTTCTTCCAAAAAACTAATGTCTAATTCTAAGGACTGAATAATATAATCTGTTATTTCTTTTCCTATTCCACTAAGTCGCTGTTCTGCTATTAAGAATTCCTTAACAAGTGGATTATTCAAAATTGAATCATATTGTTGTCTTAATGTCATCATTGTATCATAAGGATCTTCGCTAGAATTCATCTGAAATTCTAATGACATTTTTCGATACTGATTCATTGTATCATATAATTCTTTTTCTTGCACTATCTTTTTCAGCACCCTATGATAATGGTTGTATTCATTCGTCTTTTTAATCTCTTGGACCAATTCTTTCGCAAGATAAGTGTGATTCTTCATCTTATACCTCCATAATAATAGGTAAAATCATAGGATTTCTCTTGGTTTTCTTCCATAGATAATCACCTAAGGAGTCTTTGATCTCGTTCTTTATCTTGCCCCAATCTGTAATATTCTTATCCATGCATTTTGTTAATGCATTATTCACAACAACTCTTGCTTCATCCATAAGATTCTCAGATTCTCTCACGTATACAAATCCTCTAGATACAATATCAGGACCTGCTAATACTTGATTACTATGTCTTTCTAAAGTTACTACAACTATAAGCAAACCATTCTCTGATAGATGTTGTCTGTCACGAAGTACAATATTTCCAACATCACCAACACCTAGTCCATCAACGAAGATGCCTTGTGCAGGTACTTTTCCTATAATGGATGCCTTTTCTTGGCTAAGTTCTAATACATCACCTGAAGATATAATCTTAATGTTTTCCTTTGGAATTCCAAGGTTTTCTGCCAATTCTGCATGTTTTATGAGATGTCTATATTCTCCATGAACTGGAACAGCATATTTAGGTTTTACCAAGGAATATATCATCTTAATCTCTTCACGACAAGCATGTCCAGACACATGAGTGTCTTGGAATATTACATTAGCACCTTGTCTAAATAATTCATTCATTACTCTTCCAACTGACTTCTCATTACCTGGAATAGGATGTGAACTAAAGATTACTGTATCTCCTGGCTTAATTGATATCTTCCTATGTGATGATGCAGCGATTCTTGAAAGCGCTGCCATGGCTTCTCCTTGGCTTCCTGTAGTAATTAATACAAGTTGACCATCTGTATAATTCTTCATATGCTCAATATCAATAAATACATTGTCTGGAACCGTAATATATCCAAGTTCAGAAGCAGTAGAGATAACATTAACCATACTACGTCCTTCTAAGACTACTTTTCTATTAAATTTTACAGCAGAATTAATAATCTGTTGTACACGGTCTACATTAGAAGCAAAAGTTGCAACGATAATACGATTATTGAGGTTCTCAGCAAATATATTATCAAAAGTTGCTCCAACAGAACGTTCGGACATTGTGAATCCTGGTTTTTCTACATTGGTACTTTCACATAATAGTGCTAATACTCCCTTTTTACCAAGTTCTCCAAAACGTTGTAGGTCAATTGTTTGACCAAATACTGGTGTGTAGTCAATCTTAAAGTCTCCTGTATGAACTATAATTCCTGCTGGACTATATATAGCAAGTGCTGCTGCGTCTGCTATACTATGATTACTACGAATAAACTCTATACGGAAACATCCTAAATTAATAGATTGTCCATATTTAATTACTTTTCTCTTTGTTGATTTTAATAGATTATGTTCTTTTAATTTATTTTCAATTAAACCAACTGTCAATTTAGTTGCATAGACTGGAACATTAATCTCTTTTAATACATAAGGTAATGCACCAATATGATCTTCATGACCATGAGTGATTACAAAACCTTTTACTTTATCAATATTATCTCTCAAATAAGAGATATCTGGAATGACTAAGTCAATTCCTAGCATATCATCATCTGGGAAGGACACTCCACAGTCAACAACTATGATACTATCCTCATATTCGAAAGCTGTTATATTCATTCCTATTTGTTCTAATCCACCTAAGGGTATAATTTTTACCCCACTGTTCTTAATTACTTCTTTTTCTTTTTGTTTCAAAAGATTGCACCTCCAATGGTTTTTATGTATACTTTGTTTTCCATATATTAAGTGCATTCATTCTTAAATTTGATTTAGATTACACATGTAATCCTAGAGCGATCTATTCATTTATAAGGAATTCCGATTCTCATTACATTCTTTACAATATCCAAATAATTTCACTTCATGATCTACAACTTCGAAGCCCACATTTTCTGTGATCCTTTTTTCTAAAGTATCAAGTAAATCGTCTTCAAAAGAAGATACATTTCCGCAATCTAAACATATCAAGTGATGGTGATGATGAGTGTCAGTAGATGAACCTGCTTTTCCTATCTCATAACGTACATACCCATCATCTAAATTCAATTTATCTATAAGATGTAACTCTGAGAGCAACTGAATAGTTCGATATACAGTTGCTAGCCCAATATCTGGATATTGTTCTTTTACGCAATCATATATCTCCTCCGCAGTCAAATGTTTTCCCGGTCTATCTTCTAACACTTCAAGAATCGTAATTCTTTGTTTCGTTACCTTTAAACCATTCTCTTTTAACAGCATCTTAAATCGTTCTTGATTATTCGGCATACTATCACCTTTTCCAATATGTTTTCTAAATCTAATCTAATATTAATGCATTTAAATTCTATTTTATTAATTCATTTCTATATCAATATCATCTAATAATTCCTCAAATACCTTTGAGATTGATAATAATTCTGATTCATCTTCAACAACGTCATATATTACTTCTTCGTCGTCTCCAACTGATTGTTCTTTTAATATGAGGGCATTTGCCTCTTCTTCTTCATTATCTGAATCTGCGACTAATATATAATTAGTTCCATTAATCATAGTTTCTTCTAATACATAGAATTCCACTTCTTCGCCATCTTCAGTTGTGAAGGTTATCGTCTCTTGTTTCTCTGACATGTACTTTCTCCTTAATTCTGTGCTTTATTACTAAGCATATCAAGATAGCCTTGTAGTATAAATACAGCAGCTACTTTGTCCACTACTTTTTCTCTGTTATCTCTTCTTACGTTAGCTTCAATTAGGGCATTATGGGCAGCAACCGTAGTAAGTCTTTCATCCCATAATATTACCTCAAGTCCTGTTCTTCTGCGAAGCATCTCTGCAAATTCTTCTGACTTTTCTCCCCGTTCACCAACAGTATTATTCATATTCTTAGGATACCCCAAAACTATAGAGTTTACTTGGTATTCTTCAATTAATTCTTCAATTCTGGCTAAAGTCTGACGTAATTTGTTCTCTTGTTTTCTTCTAATTACTTCAATACCTTGTGCTGTAATCTGCAGTTCATCACTAATTGCAACACCAACTGTGACAGAACCGAAATCTAAACCCATTATTCTCATTTACTTACCTCAATATCTATTTTAAACTATCTCCGAAGATTTTTTGCGATATATTCTTCTAACAACTCTTCTAGAATCTCATCTCGTTCCACTTTCATAATAAGGCTTCTTGCCCCACTGTGACTCGTGATATACGTAGGATCTCCGGACATTACATAACCTACAATCTGGTTCACTGGATTATACCCTTTCTCTGTTAAAGCAGTATACACTTTTGCTAGAATATCCTTCACCTGTAGCTGTGGTTCTTTTTGAACTTTAAAATATTGGGTATTATTTATATCTTGCATTTTCTCACGTCCTTCTAAAAAGATATATCTTAAATGAATTAACCGAGCAATTTATAATATGGATACTTATATCTTAATATAAGTTGGCATAAAATTCAATCTATAATTTTACAAAAAAGAATTTCATCTGATAAATAGCCTGTAATTTGCCCCTGAACGACTTGATTTGTAAGGTCTTTTTCACTTTCTATCGCTATTTTAATATATCTTTCGTTATGTCCTACTTGATACTTTTTACCATTAATATGAGTTTCTTCTTCAATAAGAACTTTTTCTATCTTATCCATAAACTTTTCTTTATATTCATGACTGAGTTTTGTATCTAATTCCAAAAGGGTTCCACTTCTTACCTGTTTGATACTTTCCTCTACTTGATTAGGCATACTTTCAGCCTTTGTTCCCTTGCGCTGTGAATATTTGAAGATATGCATTTGAGCAAATCTTACTTTCTCTAAAAATTTCTTGCTTTCTACAAAATCTTCTTCAGTTTCACCTGGAAATCCTACTATAACATCTGTTGTAATTGCAGGATTATCAAAATACTTACGTAATAGCTGACATTTTTCATAATATTCACTTGCACTATATCTACGATTCATACGTTTCAGAGTATTATCACTACCACTTTGTAAAGATAGATGGAAATGTGGGCAGAATTTAGAATCAGCTGATAATTCTCTAGCAAACTCATCAGTAATGATTCTAGGCTCTAAAGAACCTAAACGAATCCTCTCAATTCCCTCTACCCTACTAATATCCTGAATCAAACTTAACAACTCAATATTATGATATTCTTTCGAATCACCTTGATAATCAACACTTTCTAGATTATTCTTAGAATCAGTTGTTGAATCTTGATCTTGAAGTCTCTTCTTCCTAAGATCGATCCCGTAAGAAGATATATGAATACCAGTTAATACTACCTCTTTATAACCTTTCAAAGCAATACGCGTTACTTCCTCAATTACATCCTTACTATCTCTACTACGTACTCTTCCCCTTGCATATGGTATAATACAATAAGAGCAAAACTGGTTACAACCATCCTGTATCTTTATATAAGCCCTGGTCTTGTCACCTATTGATTCTATTTTAAGCTCTTCATATTCTTGTTCTGAATTAATATTAATAACTGCTTCATTCACGCTAGAATCCAGCAGATAATTCTCAACAATATGAACAATATTCTTCTTTTGATTATTACCAACAACAATATCTATTGCATCATCTATCTCAAGTGCCTCTTTAGATGCCTGAGCATAGCAACCTACAGCGACAACAATACCATCTGGATTGTTTTTCTTAGCCTTATGCAACATCTGGCGAGACTTCCTATCCGCAATATTAGTTACCGTACAAGTATTAATAACACTAACCCTGGCCTTTCCCCCAAAACCAACAACCTCATATCCAGCATCTTTAAACAACTGCTCCATCCCATCAGTTTCATAAGAATTCACCTTACAACCCAATGTTAAAAAAGCAACCGTATTTTTATTTATTTCGTTTATTTCATTTGTCCTATACGCCATTTCCTAATTCCTTTCATCATTACTATTCACAAACCTTTCAATAAACAGGAACCATGCCTGGATTAAATGCTCCTTTTCAGAAGCATTTACTCCAGGCAAGGTTCCGTCCCTTAATCCCTTATCAGTGAATAGTACTAAACTCTATCTTTTTATCTACTTTGTATATTGACTTTTAAGTTGTCAAAATGTACTATATAACTATATTATGAAAAAGGAGGAATTAAAATGAAGACAGTTAGAATCTCTTTAAATTCAATTGATAAGGTAAAAGCATTTGTGAATGAGGTTACAAAATTTGATACTGATTTTGACTTAGTATCTGGAAGATATGTAATTGATGCTAAATCGATCATGGGTATCTTTAGTTTAGATTTATCAAAACCAATAGACTTAAATATCCACACAGAGGAAGACGTTGAAAAGATAGTGAATGCTCTTCAACCTTTTATTGTTGAATAATCCATTGAAGAATGAGGAGGATACATAGTATCCTCTTTTTTGCTTCTATTATTTAATCAACATGGATTGTTTCCACTGAGTTTAAAGCTATTTCCATTAATTCATCAATTTTTTCTTCAAGATTTTTTTCTGAATTATTAATTGCTTTTAGACTTGGTTTTGTTACTGGGTGTTTTGCAACAAATATTGTACAGCAATCTTCATATGGCTGAATAGAAGTCTCATAAGTATTAATTTGCTCTGATATATTTACAATCTCTTGTTTATCAAGTCCAATCAGTGGTCGATATACCGGCAATGTACACACTTCATTGGTTGCTAGTAAGCTCTGCATCGTCTGACTAGCTACTTGACCAATACTTTCACCAGTGATTAATCCTAAGCACTTATTCTCTAAAGCGATATGTTCTGCAATCTTCATCATATATCTTCTCATAATTATCGTCAATTGATCATGAGGGCATTTTTCATAAATATATAACTGTATATCTGTAAAGTTAACAATGTGTAGGTTAATTGGACCAGCATACTTAGATACAAGTGTAGCTAAATCAATAACCTTTTGCTTTGCTCTTTCACTAGTATATGGTGGTGCATGAAAATATGTGGCATCCAACCTTACTCCTCTTTTTGAGATCATATATCCAGCAACTGGACTATCAATTCCTCCAGATAAAAGTAACATTGCCTTACCATTTGTACCAATTGGCATACCACCTGGGCCTGGAATTACTTTTGAATATATATATGTTTGATTGCGAATCTCAATATGCAACATCACATCTGGATTATGCACATCAACTTTCATATCAGAAAAACGATTTAGTAGATATTCTCCCATATCCATACAGATCTCTGGTGAGGTTTTTTCATATCTTTTATCTCCACGTTTCGCTGCTACCTTAAAAGTGAAGTTTTTTTCTGGATATTCTGCATCCACATAATCTCCCACTGATTTGGTTAATTCCGACCAACTTGAATCTTCAATTACTACTACAGGACATATTCCTGCAACCCCAAAAACCTTCTTTAATGCTTCTACTGTCTCTTCATAATCAAAGTCAGTAACTGCTTCTACAAAGATTCTACCTTGTTCTTTGGATACATGAAACTTTCCTTCAACCCATCTAAGAGTAAACTTTATCTGGTCTCTTAAGGCATTCTCAAATAGAAAACGATTCTTACCTTTAATTTCAATCTCTGCATATTTTATAAGAAATGCTTTGTACATAATCTTCCTCCTGATTTATATTTTCCTAATATTATCGTCTCATGTATTTCCGTAAAATAGGTACTACCTCTTGTAAGCTTATGAGGGTATACTCTATCTCTTCTAGAGTAGTTTCCATTGATAAACTAAATCGAATGGTAGAGTCTAGTGAATTCTGTTTTACCCCTATCGCTTTTAATGTGCCACTGATTTGTGGGTTATTAGTGGAACAAGCAGACCCTGAAGATATATAGATACCTTTTTCCTCAAGTGTATGAAGAAGCACTTCACTTCTTATACCTGGAAAACTAGCGCTTATTATATGAGGAGCTGTGTCAGAATAATCTCCATCTTCTCTAATACCATTCACTATAACGTCTTCAATCTTACTCAAACCTTTTATTAGTCTAGTCTTTAACTCATATAGACGTTTTATTTTGTAATCGTGATCCTTATAGATCTCTTTTACGGCTTCTCCTAGACCAGCAATGCCTGGAACATTCTCTGTTCCAGAACGTATTCCCTTTTGTTGCCCACCACCAAATACAATCGGTTTTATTAATATTTTATCTCTAATGTATAAGAATCCTATTCCTTTGGGACCATGAATTTTATGTCCACTTACTGACAATAAGTCAATATTCATTCTTTTCGGATATATCTTATATTTTCCATAAGCTTGTATTGCATCTACATGGAAAAGTGTATTCTTATTCTTTTCCTTTATTAATTGACCAATTTGAGCAATATTCTGAACAGATCCTATCTCATTATTAACATACATAATAGATACTAATATTGTCTCACTATCTATTACTTCTGCCAATTGGTCCATGTCAATCTTGCCATAAGAGTCCACATCTATATAAGTAATTCTATATCCCATCTCTTCTAGGGTAAAAATTGGATTATATACAGAAGGATGTTCAATCTTTGTTGTAATAATATGGTTTCCACTACGCTTTCTTGCAATAGCAGCTCCAATTAAAGCCAAGTTATTTGCTTCTGTTCCACCTGAAGTAAAAACAATCTCTTTCGGTGTGGCCTTCAAACTCTCAGCGATAACTTTTCGAGATTCTATCATATATCTTTCTGCATCAAAACCTTTTTGGTGCATAGAAGATGGATTCCCATAATCTTCACATAAGGTCTTTATCATGACTTCTTTTACAGAATCATATACTTTTGTAGTTGCTGCATTATCCAAATAACTTTCCATATTTTACCACCTAATCATTAAAAAAGGTAGGAGTCTCCTACCTTTCAAGTTCAAACATTATAATTGACATAATTGTAAATCCTGCTGTCTCTGTTCTTAGAATTCTTCTTCCCAGGGTAATTGGTTTCATATCTATAGTCTTAGCTTTATCAATTTCGCTCTCTTCAAACCCGCCCTCAGGTCCTATAAAGATTCCAACTGAATTCTTAGATTTTACACCTTTAATAATATCTCTGGTATTATCTATATTATCTGCTTTTTCATAAGGTATTATATTATAATCAAGTGTTGCTGCATAGTTCAGTGCCTCTTGATAACTCATTGGCTTCATGACTTTAGGAATGATCCCTCTCGCCGATTGTTTTCCTGCACTAGTTGCAATATTTTGCCAACGTTCTAATTTCTTTTGCTCTTTTTTCTTCTCATCAAGTTTCACTATAGTGCGTTTTGTCATTACCGGTATAATCTCGTAAACACCCAATTCTACAGCCTTTTGAATAATCAATTCCATCTTATCCTTCTTAGGTAAACCTTGAAATAGATAGATTTTTGTTTCAAGCTCTGTATTGGACTCTACTATAGATTGAATCTTCCCAATGACCTCTTCACCTGATATCTGACTTATTATACACTGAAAGTCTTTACCTTGTCCATTACAAATTATTATTTCTTCATTTTCCCTCATTCGTAGTACATTTTTTATATGATTCACATCGCTTCCAGAGATACTTATCTCATCTCCAGATATTTGGTCCTCTTCCACATAAAATCGATGCATATGCTCTCCTATGCTTTCCCAACTATAGATACCCATTCACCAATTGCTTTGATCTCCACAATCTGGAATCCATTAGCCAAGATACTCTCTTCAACTTCTTTTCGTTTCGTGTGAATAATTCCGGAAGTAATAAATAATCCACCAGGCTTCAAGTGTTTCTTCACAACACCTGATAAGGGAATAATAACGTCTGCCAGAATATTAGCCACAACCATATCATATTCTTCATATCCAACTTTTTCTTGTAAAATTTCATCCTCGATTATATTACCACTCATTACTGTCAACGTATCTGATACTATGTTATTGACCTCTGCATTCTGACAAGTAGCCGTAATTGCATTAGGATCAATATCTGTTCCAAGTACAGACTTTGCTCCAAGTTTTAAAGCAAGAATAGATAGAATTCCACTTCCACATCCTACATCTAAGACTTTGCTGTCTTGTATCATATGTTTCTTTAATCCAAGGATACAGAGTTTGGTGGTTTCATGTGAACCTGTACCAAATGCTATTCCTGGATCAATCTCTATTACTAGTTCCTGTTCATCCACTTGGTCATATTCTTCCCATGTAGGTTTAATTACAATAGATTCATCAACGCGAAATGGTTTAAAGAACTCTTTCCAGTTATTAATCCAATCTTCATCTTGAGTATGAGACATCTCAATCGTTCCATCTCCAATGTCTACATGCTCTGCTAACTCTTCTAAGCCAGTTATAATCTGATTCATTAATTCCCTAGTATATTCTTTATCTTCAATATAAAAACTTAAGATAGCCTTCCCATCATCTGGACCTAACTCAGGTAAATAGTCTATAAACATCTGTTTCTTCTCTTCTGGTGTAATAGATACTTTATCTTCAATTTCAATCCCTTCCACACCAAGATCGTAAAGCATATTGCTTACCAAATCAACTGCTTCTGTGGTTGTATTGAGTGAGAGTTTCCTCCATCTCATGTTCTGGCACCTCTTTTCTATTCAAAGAACTCATTAATCTTTTTCTTTAAGTTTTTCTTTTTTCCTTTTTCTTTTTTCACTTCTGGGGCTGGCTCATTATCCTCTGATTTTTTACCAGTAAGAGCTTCATCGAATTTCTTCAACAGTTCTTTTTGGGTTCCATTTAAACTCGTAGGCACTTGCACTACTAAGGTCACATAATGATCCCCTCTAACTTGTTTATTACGAAGAGTAGGAACACCCTTACTTCTTAATCTTACTTTTGTATCTGTTTGAGTTCCTGGTTTTACAGTATATATAACATCATCATCTACCGTGTTAATTCTTACATCCCCACCCAAAGTAGCCTGGGCATAAGAAATTGGTGCTGTAGAATAAATATCATAATCCTGACGTTGGAAGATTGGGTGTCTACTTACAGATACTTCAACTAGAAGGTCTCCTCTTTCTCCACCATTGGTTCCAGGCTCACCTTTATCTCGGATACGAATGCTTTGCCCATTATCTATACCTGGCGGTACAGCAA
>CAZAKD010000020.1:0-14271 GCA_964485435.1 uncultured Lachnospiraceae bacterium | reverse complement strand
AAATCTTGAACGCAATCGATCTTCTAAAGTTTCAATGTCTTTAGGTGGCTTATCACTAGAAATAATAATCTGTTTTTTTGATTCATGTAGAGTATTAAAAGTATGGAAGAACTCTTCCTGAGTACTTTCTTTCCCTATAATAAACTGAATATCATCGATTAATAGGACATCAATATTTCTATACTTTTCACGAAATTCAGCAGTAGAAGAGTTTTCATTTCTATTACGGATAGATTCTATTAGTTCATTTGTAAACTGCTCACTAGTAACATATAGAACTTTTGATTTAGGATTATGTTCTAATATAAAATGTGCAATTGAATGCATCAAGTGAGTTTTCCCAAGTCCAACCCCTCCATATATAAATAAAGGATTATAAACTTCAGCTGGAGACTCTGCAACTGCTAAGGAAGCAGCATGTGCAAGATTATTATTGGTCCCAACTACAAAAGTTTCGAATGTATATCTTGGGTTTAAAAATGGAAATAGATTCTTTTGTTGTGATTCTTTTTTAATAGGAAGTTCCTTTTTTGTCTCCTGATTAGAATGTTTACTTTCTAGGACAAATTCTAATTCTAAATTAAGTCCAGTAATTTCTTCAATGGCAACTTTAAGGGGCAAACTGTATTTTCGTTTAATGAAGTTAATACTATCAGAACCAATTAGTTTATCATCAATCATAATTGTAATTAAATCATCTGTAACAGAAAAAACCCTTAGTGGCAGTAACCATGTTCTAAAGGATACGTCTGATATATCATGTTCATTCTTAAGGGCCTCTAATATATCGTCCCACTTCTCTTGAATTATGTTTTTCATCATAATCCCCCTAATTATAAATTTTCATATAGTTCTATATTATAACATAATTGTGGAATTTTCAATGCTAATTATTATTATTGATGTTATTTTTGTTGATAACTATGTGAATAAGTGTTAATGCAATTGGGTTATCCAATGGTTATCCCCAACTAGCCTAAATCTATTCACATAGTTGTTAATAAATTATCAAGAGTATAAAAAACTATGAAAACACTTAAATAATAACCCAAATTTTATAAATTGTATTAATAATTAACATCAATTCAACCACTTATCCACAATTTATCAACAATTTGTGGATAAGTTTATTTTTCAACATGTTAATTGTTTGGTGTGGGTGGATAAAATGACTTAGGACTTAGTGACGGAAAGATGACCCAAGTTATCAGAAACATTTAATTGGGTCATCTTTCCTGGTTACTAAAATTTTAAGTATTGAGATCTTAGTGTATACACATTTATAAGGATATTAGAGATTAGTGAAAATTGATTTTTCATAATATACTATTGTTAATCTGTCATTTATTATTTTTGTTTTACCAGTTTGTTTATAACCAATCTTTTCATACATATAACAATTACCCTGTTCTTGTAATATAGTATCTAATTCCCATACCACTGCATCATTATATTTATGTTCAATAATCTGAAAAACCCTCTGTGCAATGCCTTTACTCTGATATTCTGGTAAAATAAAAATTGGACTAACACGATAGTGTTGATTATCTTTTTTACTATTCTAATACCACCTATGGCGATTTCATTATTTTTAATAATAAAATAATCTGTACTTGGCTGATTAATTCTGCTTTTACCAAAGACATATTCATTACATTCTAACCCCCTAACATATTAAGTAGTATATTCTTATTTAATCAATTCTACGAATTGTAGTCAATACTCAATAGAACCATTTTTATTATTAGTAGTAGGTATGAAACAAGTTTAGCGTGTAGTTTTTTAAAAAGTATAAAATCGAATTACCTTTTGCTATTAGTTAGATGTTATATAAACCATATTATTTAAGTAATGATAGAAAATCTAAAGTGTACTAATTATTTCATTCTTATAACCTAAATATTAAGAAATAACTAATATAATAATTACACATTTCAGCAAGAAAACTACAACAATGATTTTAACAAATGACTTACGAAATCGGAGTTTTTGCTCTCGTTGGTACTTAGGCTCTGTATTTTGGAGCCTTATGTACCGCTACGAAGAGCAATTAATCGAGAGCACCTCCGTATTCGTAAGTCATTTGTTAAAATCATATTAGTAAACTTGACTAGGATATATGTATTTTAAATTTTTTACGAATAATTACTTGACGAAAGTGGATATTGCGAATATAATGAAGCGAGATATTTTAAATATTACAATAGAATAAATACGCTTACTATAAATAGTTAGGTATGAATAAGGAGGTGCTTTAATAATGAAAATGACATTTCAACCTAAGAAAAGATCAAGAGCGAGAGTTCATGGATTTAGAGCAAGAATGAGTACTGCAAATGGTAGAAAAGTAATAACAAGCAGAAGAGCAAAAGGAAGAAATAAATTATCAGCTTAGGTCGCAATAAATGTGACCTTTTCTTCTCTAAAGAACTTAAGGAATACCCTAGGGGACTTAGGGAAGACTTTTCTTATAGGTTTAGGTTAAGTAATTGGATTAGGAGATTTTGAAGTTGTCAGAATCAATAAAAAAAAATAGTGACTTTCAAAATATATATAGAAACGGAATATCCTACGCAAATAAATACTTGGTTATGTATATAAGAGAGAATGAATTAGACAGGAATAGATTAGGAATATCCGTAAGTAAGAAAGTTGGAAATAGTGTAGTAAGACATAGAATAAAACGTTTAATTAGTGAAAGTTATCGTTTGAATGAAGACATGTTTAATAGTGGTTTAGACATAGTTGTCATTGCTAGAGTTGGAGCCAAAGGGAAAAGTTATAAAGAGATTAAAGATGCAATAATCCATTTGGGTAAGATTCATAAAATTTTAAAAGAGATGATTATTTCGTAATGATGAGACGAGTTTTGATATTCTTAATAAAATTGTATAGAAAATTTATATCTCCGTTAAAAGGAAGGCCTACATGTATATATGTACCTACCTGTTCTTTCTATGCGATGGAGGCTATAGAGAAATATGGTGCAATAAAGGGGACTTATTTAGCAGTAAAAAGAGTATTAAGATGTCATCCGTTTGCTAAAGGTGGATATGATCCAGTTCCATAAATAAGGAGGAAGTATAATTGTTTAATGTATTTTTAACACAGAATGATGGAATAATATTAGGTCCCATCGCGAAATTATTAGGTGAAATTTTAAACCTAATCTTTGAATTTCTTAATATTTTTGGTATAGCAAATGCTGGATTATGTATTATACTGTTTACATTTATAGTAAAGGCATTAATGATTCCATTAACATTGAAGCAACAAAAATTCTCAAAGATGTCATCAACTATGAATCCTGAATTAACAGCAATTCAGGCTAAATATAAAGGCAAAAAAGATGAAGCTTCTATGAGAAAACAACAATTAGAGACTCAGGCAGTTTATGAGAAATACGGAGCAAGTCCAACAAGTGGATGTCTTCCGATGTTAATTACACTACCAATTATGTTTGCACTTTATAGAGTAATTTATAATATTCCTGCTTATGTAGATTCTATCTATGTATTATATAATAATATTGCAAGTGGTATTATGGCTGAGAATCCAGCGGGATACACAGATGTAATGTTAAATTATGCAAAAGAAGTTGGTGTAATTACTACTAAATGGGAAGATGTGAATCAATTAGGGGTAAATCATATAATAGACATATTGTCTCAATTTCAAAGGAATACTTGGCAAGGATTAAATGATGTATATCCTGCCCTATCAGATACAATTAGTGCTAACTCAAGAGAAATTATTAATATTAACAGTTTTTTAGGTGGTCTAAATATTGCCGATAAGCCAGGTTTAAAGTGGCCTGGAATATTAGTTCCTATATTTGCTATGGCTTTTCAATTTATTCAAGGTAAGCAATTAGAGAAACAAACTCCACAGGATCCTAATAACCCAGCGGGAAATACAATGAAGACTATGAATAATGTAATGCCTATTATGTCTGGTGTATTCTGTATATCCTTACCGATTGGTGTAGGTTTATATTGGGTTGCAGGTAGTGTATTCCAAATTATTCAACAATTCTTTATTACAAAATATATGGACAGAATTGATGTAGATGATCTTATTGCTAAGAATAAAGAAAAAGCAAAGAAAAAGAAAATCAAAAGAGGTATAGATCCAAATAAATCATTAGAAGCTTTAGATAATAAGCAAACAAAATCTAACTCTGATGCAATAAGCAAACCAGTATCAATTACTGATTATGCAAATTTAAAAATAAACAAAGAATCTTCCAATGACAATTTATCAGATGTTTCTTACAAAAAAGGAAGTATCTCAGCAAATGCAAACCTTTTGAGAAAGGATGCAAAAAATAAGGGGGATAAATAATTATGATGGATTGGGTAGAGTTTTCAGCAAAAACAGTAGATGAAGCCTTAACGAAAGCTTTAATTAAACTAGAAACGAATAGTGAAAATATTGAGTATGAAGTTATTGAGAAGGAAACAAACGGAATTCTAGGTTTATTCTCAAAACCTGCAAAAATAAGGGTTAAACTTAAAAATTCAGTAGATCATATTGCAGAGAATTTCTTAACTAAAATAATTAAGGCAATGAATATTGAAGCAGTTATTGATGTAGATTATGCACAGTCGGAGAATATATTGGATATCGATATTAAAGGAGAAGATATGGGAGTACTCATCGGTAAAAGAGGACAAACCCTTGATTCTTTACAATATCTTACTAGCCTTGTTGTAAACAAAGAAGCCAATAGTTATATTAAAGTAAAATTAGATACAGAGAATTACAGGGCAAGAAGAAAAGAAACATTAGAAAATCTTGCTAGAAATATATCTTATAAGGTTAAAAGAACAAGAAAACCTGTATCATTAGAACCTATGAATCCGTACGAGAGAAGAGTCATTCATTCCGTTCTACAGAATGATAAGTTTGTTGAGACGCATAGTGAAGGAGAGGATCCTTTCCGTAAGGTTGTAATTACTTTAAAGAAATCTGCAAAGGATTATTCTAAAAATACGAATAGAAGTTATAATAAAAACTATAATAGAGAAAATTCTTACAATAAAGAGAAGACTTATAACAAAGAGAATAATAAAACTTATGGAGAAAAGCATATAGGTGAGAATATTATTGAATAATATTTATAAGTTGATAACTATTATTATGAGTATGTAATATGATAAGCCGATGGAAATATTTCTATCGGCTATTTATTAAGTAAAACTTAATTCAGAGGTTGTTTTAACCTCATACTTTAATGGAGATGATTTTATGAAATCAGATACAATTGTAGCAATTGCAACAGCTATGAGTAATTCAGGGATAAGTATTATTAGAATGAGTGGCTCAGAAGCAATTTCTATTGCAAGTAAAATATTCAAAGCTAAAAAGGAAAATAAAGTTCTTGAAGAACAAAAAAGCCATACTATTCATTATGGTTATATTGTGGATGAAGAAATAATTATAGATGAAGTATTATTGCTCTTTATGAAAGGGCCCAATACCTATACTAGAGAAGATGTTATTGAAATAGATTGTCACGGTGGAGTTACTGTTACAAAGAAAATATTAGAAACTCTTATTAAGTATGGAGCTACACCTGCAGAACCAGGAGAATTTACAAAAAGGGCATTTTTGAATGGAAGAATTGATTTATCACAGGCAGAAGCTGTAATGGATATTATAAATTCAAAAAATGATTATGCACTTAATAGTGCTATGAGTCAGTTAAAGGGTAATATTCATACTAAGATAGTTAATATTAGAGATAATATGATTCATGATATTGCTTATATTGAGGCTGCTCTAGATGACCCTGAACATATCACTCTAAATCATTTTAGTGAAGAGCTTTTAAGTAGTGTTAATAATAATATATATGAGTTACAGAAACTATTAGATTCTGCTGATGATGGAAGAATAATTAAAGAAGGGATAAAAACAGTTATTCTTGGAAAGCCAAATGCAGGGAAGTCCTCATTGTTAAATATCCTTGTGGGGGATGAGAGGGCTATTGTTACTAACATCGCCGGAACAACTAGAGATACTTTAGAAGAAACGATTAATATTCAGGGAATCACTCTAAATATAATGGATACAGCAGGAATTAGACATACAGAAGATATTGTTGAAAAGATTGGTGTTGAGAAAGCTAGAGATAATGCAAATATTGCTGACTTAATTATATATGTTGTGGATGCATCAACAGAATTAGACTCTAATGATGAAGAGATTATTAGACTTATTCAAGATAAAAAAGTTATTGTACTTTTGAATAAGACAGATCTTGAAAATAAAACTACTCAAAAAGATATACAAAATAGAATGAACAAGCCAATTATATCTATCTCAGCAAAAGAAAATGTAGGAATTGATTTATTTGAAGATGAACTTAAGAAAATGTTCTTCAAAGGTGAATTAAACTTTAATGATGAGATATATATTACAAATACGAGACACAAAAAGGTACTGCAAGATTCTATTAATAGCCTAAATCAGGTAAAGTCTAGTATAGAAGATAATATGCCAGAAGATTTTTTTACAATTGATTTAATGGATGCTTATACAGAACTTGGCTCAATGATTGGCGAATCAGTAGGAGAGGACCTAGTAAATACAATATTTAATGAATTTTGCATGGGAAAATAGTTTACGTTTTATTATAAGGGAAAAGAGGAATAAAAATGTCATACATTTATGAAAGTTATGATGTGGCAGTTGTAGGGGCTGGACATGCTGGATGTGAAGCAGCAATTGCATGTGCAAAATTGTCATTGAATACCATATGTTTTACTGTAAGTATGGATAGCATAGCATTAATGGCTTGTAATCCCAATATTGGAGGTAGCTCCAAAGGACATCTGGTAAGAGAAATAGATGCACTAGGCGGAGAAATGGGCAAGATTATTGATAAGACATATATACAGTCAAAAATGTTAAATAAGTCTAAAGGTCCTGCAGTTCATTCACTTCGTGCTCAAGCTGATAAACAGGAATATACAACTGAAATGCGAAAGACTTTAGAGAATACACCCTTACTTACTTTAAAACAAGCAGAGATAATAAAGGTTCTAGTTGAAGATAATAAGGTAACCGGAGTTATGACTTACTCTGGTGCTATATATCCTTGTAAGGCAGTAATTTTAACCACAGGGACATATCTTAATGCTAGATGTATATATGGAGATGTTAGTACTTATACTGGTCCTAATGGTCTACCTTCTGCAAATTATCTTACAGATTCTCTAAAAGAACTAGGAATCGAAATGGTTCGATTTAAAACAGGTACTCCAGCAAGAATTGATAAAAGAACAGTTGATTTTAGTCAAATGGAAGAACAATTTGGTGATGTAGAGGTTGTTCCATTTTCATATACAAATACTCCTGATGATATTAAAAAGGAACAAGTATCTTGTTGGTTAACGTATACAAATGAAAAAACCCATGAAATTATACGTAATAATATTGATAGGTCACCACTATATTCTGGAGATATTAAAGGAACAGGCCCTCGATATTGTCCTTCTGTTGAAGATAAAGTGGTAAGATTTGCTGATAAGAATAGACATCAGGTATTTATTGAACCAGAAGGTAATTATACCAATGAGATGTATGTAGCAGGTATGTCTACGTCTTTACCAGAAGATGTTCAGTATGATATGTATCGTTCAGTAAAGGGATTAGAGAATGTTAAAATTGTAAGGAATGCATATGCAATTGAATATGATTGTATCAATCCTATGGAGTTAAAGTCTACGTTAGAATTTAAAAAAGTGAGTGGTTTATATAGTGCGGGGCAGTTTAACGGAAGTTCGGGGTATGAAGAAGCTGCAGCTCAAGGACTTATTGCAGGAATTAATGCATCTATGAATCTACTAGGTAGGGAAGAGATTATTATAGATAGGTCCCAGGCTTATATAGGGGTTCTAATAGATGACCTTGTTACAAAAGAAAATCATGAACCTTATCGTATGATGACATCGAGAGCAGAATATAGATTATTGTTAAGGCAAGATAATGCTGATCTTAGATTGAGCAAAATTGGGCATGAAGTTGGACTTATTGATGATGAACGTTATAATAGGTTAATACAAAAGGAACATCTTATTAAACAAGAGATTCAGAGGTTAAATCAAAAGAGTATAGGTGCCACAAAAGAGGTTCAAGAGTTTCTTTTATCTGCATGTAGTACGCCACTTAAGAGTGGTTCTAGTCTTGCTGAATTAATCAAAAGACCAGAATTATCTTATGATAGTACTGCTCCAATTGATGAAGATAGACCGATTTTAGATATGGATATCAGAGAACAAGTTAATATTAATATTAAATATGAAGGTTATATTAAAAGACAATTAAAACAGGCTGAGCAGTTTATAAAAATGGAAAATAAACGTATTCCTACTTCATTAGATTATGATGATGTATATAGTTTAAGGAATGAAGCAAGACAAAAGTTAAAGGACGTGAAACCGTTATCTATTGGACAGGCTTCTAGAATATCAGGTGTTTCACCAGCAGACATATCTGTTCTACTTGTATTCATGGAAAAATATAGAAGATAATTATTTTATTTGAAAAGAGGGTCATTATGAGAGATACAGCTGTATTAATAGATGAACTTAAGAACTTAAATATTAATATGAATAATAATCAGATAGATCAGTTATTACAATATTATGATATATTAATCGAAAAGAATAAAGTTATGAATCTAACGGCTATTACGGAGTATGAAGAGTTTATATATAAGCATTTTATTGATTCTCTATCTTTAGTTCGTGTTTGCAATCTAAATAATAGCATGTCCATTATTGACGTTGGAACAGGTGCAGGTTTTCCAGGTATCCCTTTAAAAATAGCATATCCTAACTTAAATATAGTACTATTAGATTCCTTAAATAAGAGAATTCAATTTTTAAATGAAGCAATTCAGGAATTAAACTTAAACAATATTGAAGCTGTTCATGGTAGGGCTGAGGATTTTGGAAAGAATACTCTATATCGTGAACAATATGACATCTGTGTTTCCCGAGCTGTTGCTAATCTATCGGTACTCTCAGAATATTGTATTCCATTTATAAAAAAAGATGGTTATTTTATATCCTATAAATCATCTAATATTCAAGAGGAACTTGAGTCTTCGAAGAAAGCCATACATGTACTGGGTGGAGTTATTCACAAAGTAGACCAGTTTCAACTTCCAGGTACAGATATTGAGAGGTCTCTTGTCATGATTAAAAAAGTTGCGAATACTCCCAAAAAGTATCCACGTACTTCTGGTAAACCTAGTAAAGAACCTATATAGGTTTCTGTTAATCTTATAATAATTAATATAAAGGGGATGGATAATAGTGATTGAAGGACGATATCTATATTATGGAGACGATATGAAAGATATGATTCATCTTAGAAAGAAATTATCTATTAACGATGATAATTCTAAATATGATGACTTTCTTGATGTAGAGGAGGGTATATATGTTATAATATACATTAAAGAAGAACCGAAAGGTATGGGAAAGTTAATATTTGATGGATCCGACTTCTTTATTGATGAAGTGATGATTCTACCTATGCCAGACAAAGATATATATCTAGATTTTATAATTAGAATGTTAGTTGATAAAGCTATTCTATTAAATTGCAACAATGTTAAGTCCAAGGTGCCAATAACTGATTCAACTATATATAGGAATATAGGTTTTAAGATAGTTGATACAAAATATGATGAATATGAACAAGAATGGTTACTATTTGAATTGAATCCAAATAATATTCAAAAGACTTGCAGTTCTACTAATAATGATTGAATGAAGTAGTAAAAAGGTTATGATAAAATGAAAAATAAAAATAATAGTTGTAGTTTGAGTTTGGTAGAAAGTTCAAAGTTATCAAAAAAAATTTTTGATAATATGACTCATGGTATTAATAGTGATATACAGATGTTAAAAGCAAAGATTAACAACTGTCAACTTGAGATTGATAATCTTAGGAGAATTCTAGCCAATATTGAGATGGAAGAAGATAAAGTATGGGGAGTATTTTCACCAGTAAAATTCAGTAACGGCATGAATCCGAGCGATATAGAATCTGAGGTCTCATTACTGTTGTTAAAACTTAATGAGTATACCTCTGATTATAATAAACTAATGTCACAAATTGATGAATTGGATATTGTAAAACAATATGTAATGAAACTTGAAAGTGCTATTGTAGAATTTTCATCAGGTAATAATATTGTAAATATAAATAGAGATGGAAACAGTCATGATATACGTAAAGATGTAACAAAACATGATGAACTTGGTGTGAAATTGTTGAAAACCCAAGAACTTGAAAGAAAAAGAATAGCAAGAGATCTGCATGATACTACTGTGCAAACGTTAACAAGTCTAATCTATAAAACTGAATTATGTGGAAAATATGTAGATATTGACAATATTCGTGTTAAATTAGAATTAGAAATTATGAAGAAGACACTAAGAACTACCATTCAAGATATGAGAGAGATTATATATGATCTTCGCCCTATGAACTTAGATGATTTGGGACTTATTGCTTCAATAGAAAGATATATTGATCAAGCTATGAGAAGTAGTGGTATTATTATTCATTTTGAAGTAGATGATGAACAATTTAACTTTAATAAAATAGTAAGTTCAACTCTAATGAGAATTATTCAAGAGGCTACCAATAATGTAATTAAACATGCTAAAGCAGATACATTGTGTATATCTATTAAATCTGATGAGAGCATTATTATACTTACTATTATTGATGATGGAGTAGGATTCGACTCGAAGAAGTTTACTAATAATAGAAACAAGATAACATCAAATTTTGGCCTGTCTGTTATGAGAGAGAGAATTAATTTGCTATCTGGAGATATAGAAATTGAATCAAAAAAAAATAATGGTACAAAAATTATAATAACTGTACCAATTAGCTCAAATGGGGAGGATATGTAATGAGTATAAGTATAGTAATCGCTGATGATCATAAAATGGTCAGAGAAGGGTTGGTCCAATTATTAGAATTTGATAGTGATATAAAAGTAATTGGTGAAGCCAGTAATGGGGAAGAATGTTTAGAATTACTTCAGTCAGTTGTTCCTGATGTGCTATTATTAGATATTAATATGCCTAAATATAATGGCATTCAGGTATTAGAGAAGCTTAGAGAAGCCAAATCTAAGATTAAAGTTTTAATTTTAACAATACATAATGAGATTGAGTATCTAGTAAAAGCTGTGGATATTGGTGTTAATGGATATGTATTAAAGGACTCAGATTCTAATATATTAAAACAAGCCATATACACAGTTTACAATAATGAAACTTATATACAACCAAGCCTCAATCCATATCTAAAAGAGAGAATAAACATCAGAGCAATTCGTAAAGCAAATCAGTCAAATATATTAACTAATAGAGAATTAGAAGTATTAGAATTAATTGCAGAGGGACTATTAAATAAAGAGATAGCATATACACTGAATATTAGTGAAAAAACTGTTAAAAATCATGTCTCTAATATATTTAAAAAGATTAGTGTATCAGATCGTACACAGGCTGCAGTCTATGCCATTAAGAATAATATAGTTGATTTATAGTGATATTAAAAAGTAAGTATTGATAGAATAAAGACGTATAAATGTTTCACGTGAAACATTTATACGTCTTTATTCTATATAATAGTATGGATAAAACAAATATTTAATTCATTGTGTAGATATATATGAAAAAAAATGTTATAATGTAATCTGTGATTCTAAGGATAAAGGAGGATAAAATGGGGCGAATAATTGCAATTGCTAATCAAAAGGGCGGTGTCGGTAAGACTACAACTGCTATTAATTTATCAGCATGTTTGGCAGAAAAGGGTAAGAAGGTACTTACGATAGATGTGGATCCACAAGGAAATACATCTAGCGGATTAGGTGTTGACAAGAACAGCTTAATACATACTATATATCAATTGATTATCGGGCAATCTACTATTGATGAATGCATTATTAGTAATGTGTTTGACAATTTGTCATTGATTCCTTCCAATGTAAATCTAGCAGGAGCTGAGATTGAACTTATTGGATCAACTGAAAGAGAGTACATTCTTAAGAAAAAGGTAGAAGCCATTAAGGATAATTATGATTTTATTATAATTGATTGCCCACCTTCACTTAATGTCCTAACTGTGAATGCGATGACAACTGCGGATACAGTTCTTGTTCCTATTCAATGTGAATACTATGCTTTGGAAGGACTAACTCAATTAATTCATACAATTAATCTTGTTAAAAAGAGACTTAATCCATTACTTGAGTTAGAAGGGGTTGTATTTACCATGTTTGATGCAAGAACGAATCTATCACTGCAGGTTGTTGAGAGTGTAAAGAACAATTTGAATCAAACAATTTATAAAACGATAATACCAAGAAATGTTCGACTTGCTGAGTCTCCAAGTCATGGTTTACCAATTAATATATATGATACTAAATCAGCTGGAGCTGAAGGATACAGGGATCTAGCAGATGAGGTTATAGAAAGAGGGGAAGAGGAATGGTAGCTAGAAAAGGTCTGGGAAGAGGATTGGATTCTATGATTCCAGATAGGGTAGATGACACTAATAGTATTAAGAAAAAGAAATCAACTGATAATGTTTCACGTGAAACATTAATAAATATTAGTGAGATTGAACCTAATAGGTCTCAACCAAGGAAGAATTTTAATGAAGATGGAATTCATGAGCTTGCAGATTCTATTAAACAATATGGTATAATTCAACCTTTAATATTACAGAAAAAAGATAAATATTATGAAATTATTGCAGGAGAGAGACGTTGGAGAGCTGCTAAAATTGCGGGAGTTAAGAAGGTTCCTGCAATTATCAAGAACTATAACTCTCAAGAAATAATGGAGATTGCACTAATAGAGAATATTCAAAGAGAAGATCTGAATCCAATAGAAGAAGCCTTAGCATATCAAAATTTAATAGAAGAATTTAATTTAAAGCAAGATGAAGTTGCAGAAAAGGTATCAAAAAGCAGAAGTACAATTACAAATGCAATGAGATTACTAAGACTTGACAAAAGGGTTCAATTGATGATAATAGATGACATGATATCCAATGGACATGGTAGAGCATTACTTGGAATTGAAGACCAAGAGTTACAATACCAGATGGCTATGAAGATATTTGATGAAAAGCTTAGTGTGAGGGAGACAGAGTCAGCTATTAAAAAATTGCAAGAAAAACCAGTAAAAAAAGATACAATAAAAGAGTCAGAACTTATTATTTATAAAGATTTAGAGGAAAAGATAAGAGATATCATTGGGACTAAAGTTTCTATTCTTAAGAAAGCAAAAAATAAAGGAAAAATTGAAATAGAATACTATTCTAATGATGAACTAGAACGAATAATTAGCATGTTTGAAACAATGAAGCAATAGATAAGGGGAATATAGAATGGAATATTTGGAGCAATATGGAGTAAAGTTAGAGTATATTCTTTTAAGTTATGCAATAACTTTAATAATGGTTTTATTATTAATCATTATAATTTTCATGAAGCATAGGTCACTTAAGAAGAAATATAATAAGTTTATGGAAGGATCTTCTGGAGAAAATGTTGAGAAAATTGTATTAGATAGGTTTTCAGACATTGAACATATGAAAAGGGATATCCAAGTAATTGATAAGCAAATAATAAAAATCATGAATACATTAGAATCAACATATCAAAAATCTGCTATTATTAAATATGATGCCTTTAGAGAAATGGGAGGAAAATTAAGCTTTGCACTAGCCCTCCTAAATGAAACGAATGATGGTTTTATTATTAACTCTATGCATAGTAGTAGAGAAGGATGTTATACTTACATAAAAGAAATTATAAAAGGTGAGTCTTTTGTAGTATTAGCTGATGAAGAAAAACAAGCTCTTGAAGAAGCGAAAAACTGTCGGAAATATTTAGATTAAAATAAGATATATATAATAAAAGAACCTCTATTGTAGAGGTTCTTTTATTATATATATTGATTATTTTTTGTTTGTTGGATTAGGAACATTTCCTTTTCCATAATAACTAATTTTTAATAGTTCTTCAAGTTCTGATACAAGAGGAAGACGAGGATTAGCACCTGTACATTGATCTCCATATGCTAAGTCAGCAAGTTCTTCAACTTTTGATAGAAAATCCTTTTCATCAATACCGTATTCTTTAAGAGTGCTAGGAATCTCAAGATACTTATTTAATTCCTCATTTTTATTAATACAGCGCAAATTTAGCCTACG
>CAZAKD010000019.1:11299-14343 GCA_964485435.1 uncultured Lachnospiraceae bacterium | reverse complement strand
AATTCAAGGTAAGATATAGTCATAAAACAAACGAAAACACGAATAATATAATTTAACTAACCTTACAAGGAGGAATTTACTATGAAACAAACATTTACAATTAATAATCAAACACAATTAGGAGAACTTGTTACTTTCTTTCCAGCCATTACATCTAGATTAAATGAATTACACATTGACTATTGCTGCCAAGGGGATCGTTCTATTGAAGAAGCTATTAAAGAAGCAAACCTATCTCCTGACTTTGTTACAGAGTTGCAAAATTCATATAGTGAGTATCTTGCAAAACCAGACAAAGAATTACCAGTTACTGAATTAAGTAATGAAGAACTAATTAATCTCATTATTGATATTCATCATATTCCTGAACGTGCTTTATGGAAAGAGTTAGACCATCTAGTGAATAAGATATTATTAGTTCATTATGAACACGGGAAAGATCTTTTGCTAAATATCCATCGTAGCTTTAGTGAGTTAAAAATGGAATTGGAAGAGCATTTTGCGAAAGAAGAGCAAGAACTATTTCCAGCTATCTTAGAATATGATAATACACCTGAGAGCAAACAAGCAATTAAATCTCTTATTCAAGAATTAGAAGGAGAACATGATGGGGCAGGAGTGATTATTAAAAGATTAATCAAGGAAACAGATGACTTTACACCACCTTCATATGCATGCCCTACTGTGATAGCAGTTTATCAAAAGCTTCATGAACTTGCAGATGATATCTTCCTTCACATTGCAAAAGAAAATAGTGTTCTTTTCAAAAGATTTGACTAATAATATGATAAAAAAAATACCACTAGTAGAGGAGTTCTCCTCAAACTAGTGGTATTTTTATATGAAAATATTAGTGACCTTCAGCTGCTTCTGCATCAGCTTTTGTTTTATGAACAGTGGCGTGTGGATGTTGTGGAGGTGCATATATGGAATATAATTTTATTGGTGTGTCACCAGTATTAATTAGATTATGCCAAGTTCTAGCAGGAATAATAAAAGCATAATCTGATGTGACTTTGGCTTGGTAATTTAGTCTATCCCTTCGATCTCCCATCATAACGATACCTTCTCCTGCTTCAAGACGAATAAATTGATCAACGTCTGGGTGATTCTCCAGCCCTATTTCCCCACCAACAGGTATGCTCATTAAAGTAAGTTGAAGATGATTTCCTGTCCATTCGGTTGTTCGAAAACAATCATTCCCTGTTGTAATTTCTTCAATATTAACAACATATGGATGAGGTCCATAATCAATGGTTCTATTTTTGTTATTATTTGATGAAGGGGCATCAGGTTTATACTCCTGGCTATGATAAGCTCTTTTTTTATAATGATTCAATTTATATAATCCTTTCATTCTCTATATATTTATTATATGAATTATGGTTTCCAAGGTACCATATAAAAATAACTTGACGTTATTATTTGTATAGACTAAACTAGATAGGTAATAACTAAATATAGAAGAATTTCGGTTTTGGTGTCCAATATTATTGGAATAATAGGGAATTAGGTGAGAATCCTAAACAGTCCAGCTGACGTATTGAGTGAGTGATTCTTTGAATATAATGCCACTGGGGAGTCCTGGGAAGGCAAAAGAATTCATATTGACCTCTGAGTCGTAAGACCTGCCATGACTATTTACGTAAATGATGTAAATGCTGTGCTTTGCTAGGACAAAAGCGATAGTGTAATAGAACCATGATGAATGGTTCTGTTTGTATTGTCATTATTTGCGTTGCGACTATTCGTAACGTTTTTTTATTGCAATTACATAAAAAAGGAGAAAAAAATGAAGAAGACAAGATCTATGAAACTACTAATAACCATGATACTATTAATATCATTTGTATTAACAGGATGTAATCAAAAACAAGAGGATAAACCAGCCGTTGGCTTTCCAACAACAGATAGAGCTGGTAACGAGATTATAGTTCCAGAGAAAATTGATGGAATTATTTCAATGGCACCATCCAACACAGAGATAATAAAGGAATTAGGGCTAGAAGATAAAATAATAGCTGCGGATACACAGACAGCAGGTTATGGAATGCTTTCAGAAGACTTAACCTATTTTGATATGATGGCACCTGATGCAGAGCAGATCATAGCGCTGAATCCAGATATCGTATTTGTATCAGGTATGAGTATAGAAGGAACAAATGATCCTTTTAAACAGATAGTAGATGCAGGAATCTGTGTCGCCTATATTCCTTCAAGTAATAGTATAGAAGGGGTTTACCAAGATATCATGTTTATAGCCAATGTTTTGGAAGTGGAAGATAAGGGTCAAGCCATAGTTGATTCAATGAGTACAAAGATTGAAGAATACAAGGAAATCGCTTCAACGATAGCTGAAGAGGACAAGAAAACAATCTATTTTGAAATAGCAGCAGCGCCAGCCATGTACAGTTTTGGCAATGGAACATTTTTAAATGAGATCATAGAGATTGTAGGTGGTAAAAATATATTGGCAGATCAAGAGAGCTGGTTATCAGTATCTGAAGAAAATATTATGGCTGCTAATCCAGATGTAATCATTACGAATGTAAATTATATTGATGCTCCTGTTGAGGAGATACTTTCTCGTCCAGGTTGGAATGCAATCTCTGCAGTAGAGAATAAAGAAGTATATTATATAAATAATCAGGCCAGTACTTTACCTAGTCATAATATAGTGCTTGCTATTGAAGAGATAGCAAAGGTATTATATCCGGAATTATACTAATATGATAAAGACGAATATAAAAATAATATTATCCATATGTTTTAGTTTTTTAATAATTATCTTAGGGGTGGGAGTAGGAAGTGTCTTCGTGCCCCCTAAAGATATTATGTTAATTATTCAGAATCAAATCATGTCAGCAAATAAGTTAGACGAAGTACTTAACACCTATGTCTCTATTGTGTGGTATATGAGGTTACCAAGAGTATTAGTGGCATTCGTAGTGGGTGGTGCTCTGGCAGTTAGTGGAACAGTGATGCAGAGTATATTAAAGAACCCATTAGCGTCTTCTTATACTCTCGGTGTATCCTCTGGTGCC
>CAZAKD010000019.1:4318-11289 GCA_964485435.1 uncultured Lachnospiraceae bacterium | reverse complement strand
ACATTTACCCTACCAGCAGTTGGTCTTATATGTGGATTATTAACAGTATATTTATCTATTAGCTTTTCAACACGAATGGATAAGAATCTAGAGAATAATACAATTATACTGGTTGGTATGGTTTTTTCTCTATTTATTAATGGTTGCTTAACACTTATGATATCGCTGAATAAAGAAAGTGTATCAAGGCTGACTTTTTGGCAGATGGGAAGCTTTTCTTCTCAGAACTGGAGCAATTTCTGGATTCTCTTACCGATAGTATTGGTTGGAGTTCTGCTTCTTGTGAAATATTCTAGAGAGCTTGATATCATGACTTTTGGTGAAGAGCAGGCATTAACAATGGGAGTGGATACCCGACGTATAAAGTGGTTATTGTTAGGGATATCAGCTGCAATTACGGGAAGTGCCATATCTTTTGTAGGTGTAATAGGTTTTATAGATTTAATAGCGCCACATGTAGTAAGAAAGATATTTGGTCCATCTCATAAGATAGTTATTCCCATGTCATTTCTATTCGGTGGAAGCTTCATGGTTATCTGTGATCTAGCAGCTCGGACCATAACAGCACCATCAGAATTACCCGTTGGGGCAATTACAGCACTAATTGGAGCACCATTCTTTGCTAACATATACTTTTCAAAAAGGAAGGTAAGATAAATGCTAATATTGGATAACATATCTGCTGGATATGAAGGAATAGACGTGATTAAGAACATATCATTCTCTTTAGAAGCAGGAGAAAATCTATGTATCTTAGGGGAAAATGGATGTGGAAAAACAACCTTAATAAAAGCCATTGGTGGAATGATACCTATTAAAGGCCAGATCAATATGGATAATATGAATATCTGTAGAATGAAAAGAAAAGAGATTGCTAAAAAGATAGCAGTAATGAGCCAGATTACTTCTGTTTATTTTTCATATACAGTATACGAAACCGTATTATTAGGACGATATGTCCATATGGATAGTTACTCTTTAAGGGGGCCAAGTGAAAAAGACAAAGAATATACCATTGATTGCTTAAGAGCAGTTGGCTTATATGATATTAGAGATAAACAGATCAATACATTATCAGGTGGACAATTACAAAGAGTATATCTTGCTAGAACTTTGGCTCAGGAACCAGAGATCATCTTACTTGATGAACCAACCAACCATCTAGACTTAAAACATCAATCTGGGTTAATTGATTTTCTAAAAGGTTGGTCTAAGGGGAATCAACGCTCAGTAATAGGTGTTCTTCATGATATTAATCTTGCTATGCGCCTTGCAGATAATATTCTCCTTATGAAAGAAGGAAAGATGTTAGCTTATGGAAAAACCAAAGAAGTACTGACTAAAAATATATTAAATCAAGTGTATGACATGGATGTAGTTGGATATATGAAAAACTCTTTGTCAAAGTGGGAGAGTTTATTTTAACTTCAGTGGAATACCACAGATAATAACATAAGCATTATCTACAATGGCTGCAACTCTTTGGTTTATCCTACCTATGATATCTCTATATACTCTTGAAATGTGATGCTCAGGAACTATGGAACACCCAACTTCATTGGTAACCATTACAAGTTCAAGAGATTGCTCATTGACCTTATGTATCAAAGATTCAATAACTGTAATGATTGTATCTTCGATGGTCTGTTGTGTATGCTGATCAATCTTATCCATATCTTTAGACAAATCAAACATAATATTAGAAGCAAGTACAGTAATACAATCTAGGAGATAGAATTGTTCAGTACCAATTGCTTTGTCTAGATCATAAGTGCCTTCATAGGTTCTCCAATAATCAGGGCGATATGCTCTGTGATGCTGGACTCTTTCCAACATTTCTTCATCTTCGATCCTTGAAGTTCCAATATATACAACATCTTTTTTGTTCTTATATAGAGATTCTGCAAATGTGCTTTTTCCACTTCTTGCGCCTCCAACAACTAATGTAACCATGATTTTACCTCGTTTTTCATTAGATTCAATGTAAATAATATTATATCTAATAAAATATAGAATAACAAGGCATGCTATATACTATTCATTAGTGGAAATATTAGGGGAGAAAGAAAGATTTATAAGAGTCACTTATAATAACACGCAATAAGATTAACTTGTAAAGATCTAAAGTAATGTAGTATATTATAGAATGTAATATAGAAATAAAAGTCACCTGAAATTAACATTATAAGGAGGATATTATGGAACTCGTTTATAAAGGAAAGACAAAAGATGTATATGATAAAGGAGATGGTAACTATCTCTTACAGTTTAAGGATGATGTAACAGGAACTGATGGTGTGTTCGATCCAGGAGCTAATACAGTAGGTCTATCAATTGAAGGTGTAGGAAAATCAGGATTAAGACTCACTACATTTTTCTTTGAAAAGATAAATGAGGCAGGAATTGCTACTCATTATGTTGAATCTGATCTTGAACATGCAACAATGACAGTAAAGCCAGCTGAAGTATTTGGTAAGGGGCTAGAAGTAATTCTAAGATATAGAGCGGTTGGTAGTTTCTATCGTAGATATGCCCAATATTGTAACGAAGGCGATAAGCTTGATTCCTATGTTGAGATTACACTAAAAGATGATGATAGAAATGATCCTATTATCTCTGTAGATGCCCTTGAGATGCTTCATATTATAAATAAAGAAGAATATAAGACAGTAGTGGATCTTACAAAGAAAATTGGTGCAATAGTGAAAGAAGAATTAGCAAAGAAAGATTTAGAGCTATACGATATAAAGTTTGAATTTGGACGTGTTGGAGAAGACAAGCATATAGCTCTTATAGATGAAATATCTGGTGGTAATATGAGAGTATATAGTAAAGGCGAATATGTCTTGCCACTGGATCTTGAACAACTTATGTTTTAATAAAACAGTAGCTAGAACGTTCTGATATATGGTTAACGAAAAACACAATAGAGTGATTGAACTGGCATAAGTAATGATTATGTCTAACATAACAAGTATGAGTTTTACTTTTGGCATTCTTGGTGATATAATTACTTAGTAACTGAGACTATATATTACGATGATAGTGATGGATAAAGGAGAAATGAAGATGGAGAGGTTTATCGGAACAGTATCTAGAGGTGTGCGTGCACCTATTATTCGCAAGGGAGATGATATTGCTAGTATAGTTGTAGATAGTGTAATCTCAGCTGTAGAAAGTGAGCAATTATCATTAAGAGATAGAGATATTATTGCAGTAACTGAAGCTGTAGTTGCAAGAGCTCAAGGGAATTATGCAACTGTAGATCAGATAGCTAGTGATATCAAAGATAAATTTGGGGATGAAACCATTGGAGTGATTTTTCCTATTCTAAGCCGTAATCGTTTTGCTACATGTCTTAAAGGCATTGCAAGGGGAGCTAAGAAGATTGTATTAATGTTAAGCTTTCCAGCGGATGAAGTTGGTAATCATCTGGTAGACCTAGACCTATTAGATGAAAAGGGTATTAATCCATGGGTAGATGTATTAACAGAAGCTAGATTCCGTGAATTATTCGGATATCATAAACATACATTTACAGGGGTTGACTATATCCAATATTATAAAGAACTGATACTAAGTCAAGATTGTGAAGTAGAGATTATATTTGCAAATGACTGTCGCGCAATTATTCCATACACTAAAAATATTTTAACTTGTGATATTCATTCACGTGTTCGTACAAAACGTCTATTAAAGGCAGCAGGAGCTGAGATTCTATATAACCTAGATGATATATTAACTACTTCTATAGATGGAAGTGGATATAATGAAGATTATGGTTTGCTTGGAAGCAATAAGGCAACAGAAGACACAGTGAAATTATTTCCACGTAATTGCAAATCAGTAGTTGATAGCATTCAAAGCTCCATATTAGCTAAAACTGGAGCACATGTGGAAGTAATGGTATATGGTGATGGTGCATTCAAAGATCCAGTAGGAAAGATATGGGAACTTGCAGATCCAGTGGTTTCTCCTGCTTATACTGATGGTTTAGAAGGCCAACCCAACGAAGTGAAGTTAAAATATCTTGCAGATAATAACTTTGCTGATTTAAAAGGTGAAGAATTGAAGAATGCAATATCAGAATATATTCGTAACAAAGGGAATGATCTAGTAGGTCAAATGGAATCTCAAGGTACAACTCCACGTCGCTTAACTGACCTAATTGGCTCATTATGTGACTTAACTTCTGGTAGTGGTGACAAGGGAACTCCAATTGTACTTGTTCAAGGATACTTTGATAATTATACAAAATAAATGAGTAAGGATGCTCTTTTCTTAGCAGGTAAGTAATATAGAAACTTAATGCTTAGAAGAGGGCATTTTTGTCGAATACATTAAAATGTATGTTGAGATAGTGTCTGATGAAGGACAAGTACAAAGTGAAGAGATGGAATTCAAAGTATTGCGGAGCATGCAAACCAGGTTAATATATCAAGTAATACACTATATGAGTCTGCTTCAGAGTTGGCAGAACAATTTTCTACTATAGAAAGATATATGGGAGATGTGAATGAAGCTACAATGTCAGCAAGTGCTGCGGTAGAAGAAGTAAATGCCTCAACAGAGGAGGTAAATGCTTCCATATCAGTTCTTGCGAATGAAACAGAACTTAGTAGAGAGATGTCTGATGAGATTCGAGTTAGAGCCAGCAAGATAGGGGAATCAAGTCAGAAATCTTATGATTCTGCAACCAACCTTTCAGAACAGTATGAGAAGGAACTGAAAAAAAGCATTCAAAATGCCAAGGTTGTTGAGAATATTGGAGTTATGGCAGATGCAATTGCTGGAATTGCAGATCAGATTAATCTATTGTCCCTTAATGCATCCATTGAAGCAGCGCGTGCAGGAGAACATGGAAAAGGATTCGCAGTTGTAGCTTCAGAGATTGGTACTCTGGCAAATGAAACTACTAATGTAGTTACAGAGATTCAATCAACAATCTCAGATGTACAGAAAGCTTTCAATCATCTTACTGATGGATCAAAGTCATTATTAGAATTCATTCAACAGACAGTTACACCAGATTACAATAGCTTTGTTGATGTTGCAACACAATATGGTAAAGATGCCAAAGAAATAGAAGAAGATTCCTACTCTGATGTTAAGAGTTAGGAATCTTCTTCTTTATAAGTTTACTGTCATGATTCCTCCCAATGGTAATTAATCAGTTACGTATATAGTGCACCTGGCTTGTGAGCCATCCTCTTTGGCATAGATATATGTTCTTCCTTTAGATATACCCACTACGGTTCCTTTAGAATTCACTGTAGCAACATTGGAGTTACTAGAGGACCAAGTAGGAGTATTAGAAGAGGAGACCTTGGCCTTAATTGTAGTAGAAGAGCCTACCTTTATTTTAATCTCATTAGATGATAAAGTTATATCTGGTTTCGCTACAACTAACTCACAAGTTGCTCTTACTCCGTCTACTGTTGCGGTAATAAGAGCACTTCCGTTCTTCAGTGCAGTTATGGTACCATTTTCATCAATAATAGCTATGCTTTTTTTATTAATTTTCCAACTAGGTGATATACCAGAAGAAACTTTAGCTGTAATTTGAGAAGTCTGGTTCCGGTAAAGTTGAATCACTTTTTTATTCAATTGAATGGTGGGAGATTTTACTTTTATCTTGCAAGTTGCACAACCACCAAGTCCTTTGGCAGTAATGGTAGTTTCACCAGGTTTTACACCTGTGACAAGTCCATTTGAATCTATGGTTGCTACACTTTTCTTGCTACTTTTCCAAGTGACAGTTGAATTGTTAGAAGATTTGGCAGATAACTGGGTTGTAGCACCACGCTCTATAGCAGAGGTATTCCCCTTGATATTGATCTTAGTTGGATTAACAGTTACTTTACAAGTAGCTTCCGCTTTATTAATCTTGGCTGTAATATTTACTTTACCTGCTTTTTTAGCAATTACTTTACCGTAAGTATTTACAGAGGCAATCTTTGTATCACTGCTTTTCCAAGTGGGGAGTTTTCCATTAGAAGTTAGGGGAATGATATATAATTCTTCTCCTATATCTAAGTTTGTGCGATAATGAGATAATACGACAAATGGGATAATATTAGATGATTTTGCTAGAATGTGTTGATGTGGCATGGTTGAAATAATTAGAATAAAACTGAAAAAAATAGATAACATAAATCGTTTTAAAGATATTTTTATAGATATCATAGAGATCCTCCTTACGAATTAGGAGGAATAGAAGCTTATAGAAGCTGACAGTAAACTTGAATACATTATAACATTAATAACCAGTAAAGTAAATGATTGTATATCTATAATATATTGCCTCATTTTGAGTATCGTGTTAGACTATTTATAAAAATTAAAAGGAGTACATCATGGTTTGGAGTAAAGTGAAGCAACAATTAGAGAGTTTTTTGTGTCCACCGTTAGTTGGAAGAGTTGAATATATGGCTACAAGTTATAGATATGCATCTGACAAGTCAGGACGATCTTGTATTCTTGTTGATAAGAAAGAAGTATTTCGTATGAACGATTCGTCTACACAGATACGGTGGTATCAAACAGAGCAAGAAGTTAAGAATGATATTGGGTTAAATATATATATCACATCAGAAGAGATAGATCGATTAAGACAAGAGACTTTTGGTAAAATTCCTGAAGAGCGGCTTTATGTGATTGCAAGAAATCGTAAAGCATCTGATATTGCAAGAGAAATATTGGCATCACAGGGAGTGTTATGCAAATCAGATTTTTATAAGGCAGCCAATGAATTCTTAACAACTTCCATTCATGAAAGCCTTGAAAGCAAAGACATTCTTGCAAACGTCTTTGCCTTAGTGGATAGAAGATTGGGTAAAAAGAGGTTATTGGGGATAAAGGATCAGATGAAAGAAAAACATCCCATTGTACAATATTTCTATGAATTACGTTGCAGCACGTATGAATAATAGTGAGTGACTTTAGTATATGACATTTACATCATATCTCTC
>CAZAKD010000019.1:0-4308 GCA_964485435.1 uncultured Lachnospiraceae bacterium | reverse complement strand
AGTGAGTAGGATTGATCCAAGGCTTATTCCAATAACAGACATCCAATTCATGCTTTCTATAGATAATTGAGGAATGTGGTGGAATACAGAAAGGCTAACAATCCATTGAGGTAAGCTGAGTAGATCTGCAAGATATAGCACCAAAAAGTCAAAAACGATATATGCCCATACGAATCCAGTAGCTTTTGGATATAATCCAACCAATAAGAGTGCAATTCCAACTAAGAACCATAAGCTTGGCAAGTAGACCATAGCACTAGCTAAGGTATCAGAGAAGGATATACTAGATTCTAGCGAAATAGAAGAAGATACGTATAAACCCAGACCAATACTAAGTTGCATAATACAAGTAGAGATAACTGCTAATATGGCATAGCTTCCTATGATTCTTCCTCGGGAAGTTCCTTGCACATATAGATTTTGTATATGTCCCAATCTTTCTTCTTTTTTTAGCTTGAGGATCGTTGTTACAGCAGGGATTCCGGAGAATATGGAAAGTATCCCGATTAATAGATTAATATATTGTTGTATCATAGAAACATTAGTATCATTATTAAAAAATGCTTTTAATATCTCCATATCAGAGAAATATGTTTCCATGTCTCCTAGGATTGCTCCAAAAGCTGCGCTCATAAGGAATATGCATATTATCCATACAATTAGATTAATACGCTCTAATTTCCATGCCAATCCCACAGGAGACTTAAGATAGGCTGGTGCATAATTCCTTCCACTTTTGTTTGGGAGTATGCCTGAATTGATGTCTCTATTTTTATTGAAATGCATGGAGACCATAACTAAGAGTACGGTTCCTAATAATAATGCACCAACTGGCCACCAGATATTTTTATAAAATACGCTACTTCGTGTTGCCCATCCTAAAGGAGATAGATAGGAAAGATATTCATTCTTAACATCTCCTATTGCTCGAAGTAGATAGAATATAATAAGAGCACCGAAGGAGAGTCCGTTCGCACCTCTTGAAGTATTGGCAAGTTGTGCGAAAAGAATAGTAAGTGCAGCGAAGAATAAGCCAATTGATCCTATTAGAGAACCGTATAGAAATGAGGCTTCTATGGACATGCTATTTTCTCCAATTAGGGCAAGGCCAATTCCGCTTAAGAGAGTAATAAGCATATTTACAATTAAAATTAAGATACCAGCCCCTGTGATATAAGCGACACGGCCAGTTGGAAGGGACTGTATTAGTTCCAATCTACCTTCTTCTTCATCATCTCTGGTGCAACTACTGGCTAATAATATGTTCATTACAACTACAGCAATCATTGTAAAAAGCAGCAACTCAGTTGCAAATACAGTTCCAATGTTTGCACCATTCATATCATAGGCAGGCCCTAACATGGCTATCATAGCTGGGTTACCCATAGTTGCCATAAAACCATAGATATCTTCAGGGTTAACATAGATCTCACTGTAAGATACTGCAGATAGCAAGGGAATTCCAACTAATCCAAGTATCCAAATAATCATTTTCACACGATGTTGACGATATAAGATGTACATAATCTTACTAGTACCTTGAAATAGATGTTGATTCATCAATGAACACCCCTTTCGTAATGTCTCATAAATAAATCTTCTAAGGTAGGAGGTGCGCACTCAAGTTTTTGAATTCCATATTGACTGATATGTGCCATCACTTGAGCCATCTTTTCAGAGTCTACCTGGAATTCCCAAGTGGATGCGGTATGATCTATATCATGAATTCCTTCAAACGTGTTTAGATTAGGGATTGCCTCCTTAGTTGATACGGTTATCTTAGTCCTTGTTAGATGACGTAGCTCTTCTAAGGTACCTTTTTCAATAATCTGGCCTTCGCGTATAATCGCTACTCTATCACAGAGTTTTTCCACTTCAGATAAAATATGACTAGACAAAAGAACGCTTTTCCCTTGTTTCTTGACTTCTAAGACATGTTCTTGAAAAACATGCTCCATTAGGGGGTCGAGTCCTGAAGTGGGTTCATCTAGAATAAATAATTCAGAGTCTGTAGCAAAGGCCGATATGAGAGCAATCTTTTGGCGATTTCCTTTAGAATAAGTTCGACACTTCTTTGTGGGATCTAGATCGAAGCGTTCAATGAGTTCATTCTTTTTCTTCACATCATAATTTTTATGCATATTTAAAAAGATATCAATAATCTCACCACCAGTTAAGTTAGGCCAAAGATTAGCATCACCAGGTACATATGCTACTTTTTGGTGAATGGATACAGCATCCTTCCATGGATTTTTTTCTAGCACTTTAACCTGGCCAGAGGAAGCCTTTAACATTCCGAGAAGAATACGGATGGTTGTTGATTTACCTGCGCCGTTAGGACCGATAAACCCATATATTTCACCCTTCTCTACAGTAAGATTAATATTGTTTAAAGCTAAAAAATCACCGAACCTTTTGCTTAGATTGTCAATGGTTATAACATTCATACATAATCCTCCTACGCTTCTTCACTTATATCATAATATATATAATGAGTATAGTGTATCATAGATAAGGACTATACGTAAATATTCTGTGCATTAGAAATGAATTAGAATTGGCAACTATAATGCGATTATTAGTAAAAAACAGTGAAATATTGTTAAATTCGTAATTAAGCTTACATTCTTCTTAAAAATGTGTTATAATATCAGTAATACAAGAGAAAAGGCATGTGATTGAACATAAATGCACAATGGTGATCAGGTAGTTCATATATATGATGGCTACTTGTTTTCTTTTATTATTTAGAAGTCTAACAGAGCAATTGAGTTTTAAGAAAGGAGTTGTCAAATGTATCAGATTAATGATTTAATAATCTATGGAAAAAACGGTGTTTGTAAAGTAGAAGGAATTGGTAGTCCAAACATATCAGGAATTGACAAAGAGAAGCAGTATTACATTCTAAAACCTGTATATTCTAAAAGTGGTGTAATATACACACCTGTAGATAATGAAAAGGTACAATTAAGGAGTGTTATATCAGAAAGAGATGCAGAAGAGCTTATTCAAAGTATTCCGGACATACCAACATTTGAAGATTGTAACGATAAGATGGTTGAAATGAAATATAAAGAAGCCATCAATACACAAGACTGCAAAGAACTGGTTAAGATTATTAAAACAATTTATGAGAAACAAGAGGCAAAGACGAAAGAGGGTAAAAAGCTTGGTCAGATTGATGAGCGTTATCGTAAACAAGCGGAAGAGTTATTATACAGTGAGTTAGCTGTTGTGTTAGATATGGATAGAGAAGCAGTAAAGGAATATGTAGAAGATCGGGTTGTAAAATTAGTATAAAAGTAATAGAATAAGAATATTATAGTTATGCCAGCTTATTAATAGTTATTGTATTAATAAGCTGGATTTGTATTTTAAAGGAGGAAAACATGATATATTTTAGCAATGATTATAGTGAAGGTGCTCACCCTAAAGTGTTAGAAGCATTTACAAAGTATAACTTTGAGCAGAATAGTGGTTATGGCATGGACAAGCATAGCGAGAGAGCAAAAGAGCACATAAAACGATTTATTGGGAGAGAAGACGTAGATATTCATTTTATTCCTGGTGGTACACAGACCAATATGTTAGTGATATCCTCCTTTTTACGTCCACATCAAGCTGTAATATCGGCCAATACAGGACATGTGAATGTGCATGAAACAGGAGCAATTGAGTTTACTGGTCATAAAGTAATTGGTATGGACTGTGAGAATGGAAAAATCAATCCAGATCACATAATGAAGGCACTTGAGATGCACCCAGATGAACATATGGTACAACCTAAGATGGTATATATATCTGATTCTACTGAGATTGGAACTGTATATACAAAGTCAGAATTACAGGCTATTCATCAAATATGCAAAGAAAAAGGTCTTTTACTCTTTTTAGATGGTGCCAGGATAGCATCAGCACTTACCTCCAAAGACAACGATCTGACTCTACAAGAAATAGCTGAACTTGTAGATGTATTCTACTTGGGCGGGACCAAAAACGGTGCCTTACTAGGAGAAGTACTCATCATCTGCAAAGAAGAACTAAAAGAAGACTTTAGATATCTGATAAAACAAAAAGGTGCTTTAATGGCAAAAGGATTCGTAATGGGAATTCAATTTGAAGTACTATTTCAAGATGATTTATTCCTTTCACTAGGAGCACATGCCAATGGAATGGCTGAGCAGATAGCTGCAACAATAGAAAAAAATGGATATCGTTTTTCAATTAAACCATCCACCAATCAATTATTTCCTATATTCCCTAATTCTTTATTGGACAAATTGTCGGAGGAATTTGTGTTTTCACTGC
>CAZAKD010000018.1:0-14431 GCA_964485435.1 uncultured Lachnospiraceae bacterium | reverse complement strand
CCTGTATAACTTGCTGGATCTGGAATATATCCTGCAGTGTCTACATAATCAGCTGGCTTTTTAGGTGGTACTAAAGCATCTAACTCAGCTACAGTAGGTGGGGTTGCTGCAAACTCATCAATATCAGTTGCAACAACTGCTACATTAACCAACTCTCCAAGATCTCGAAGCTTTTCATATATATCACCTATAGTATCACCTTCACTAATCATAATCTCTTCACCATTAATATTAATCGTTCCTGCCTCTAGAGCTGTAATTGGAGTTGTTACGCCTGGTGTTACTTTCTCTCCTAATAATACCGCTTGTCTTGCATCCTGAGTTATATTAATCTTATAATCTTTCACATCCACTGCATCTGATAAGGATATTAGATTCACATTACTATCAGATGAATATGATTTACGGTCTATATCTCCATTTAATAAGGTCTTAGTATTGAATTCTGTAGTATCTGATATTCTTTGTATCTCTTCTTTCAAGTTATTAATTTCAGCTTGAATTGCTTCCCTATCTTCTGCTGTGTTGGTACCATTGGCTGATTGAACTGATAACTCTCTCATTCTTTGTAGCATAGCACCAACTTCAGATAGTGCTCCTTCTGCTGTTTGAATGACAGATATTCCATCTGCTGCATTTCTAGATGCTTGTTCTAACCCAGCAATCTGGGTTTTCATCTTCTGAGATATTGCCATTCCTGCTGCATCATCTGCCGCCCTGTTAATTCGAAGTCCTGAAGATAGTTTTTCAAGGCTTTTATCCAGTGCTGAGTTGTTTCTGCCTAATATACTATTTGCTTTAATTGCTGATATATTATGATTAATTCTCATTTTATTTCCTTTACCCTTTCTTGGTTGTTATTACTAGGAATTCTGTAATTCCACATCTTTAATATGATATATAAGTAACTTTGCTAGCTCATATAATTTATTCGTACTAGAGTTGTCCTCTCCTTTATCATTATCTTGTATGATACTTGAATTCTTATTATATTGATAGCTTCCATAGTCTAACTGCTTTAACGTTAGGCCCTTGTCTTGAATCTTATCTGTTAACGCTTCTTGATTACCTTTAAGTTGACTTAGCCCTTCCCTATTATCGCACAAGATTAAGCCTTTTATCTCTTCACCTTTGATTGTAAAACTTCCATCAATATTACCTAAGTTCTCTGATTGCACTTTAATATCTACTTTGGATGTTTTTCCTTGTCCAGTAATAATCTTTAGATTAACATTGGTAATTTGATCTCCGACTAATATAGGAATCTCATAATTTCTGGTATTACTTAGGGCAGTTACTAACTTTATTCCTTGACGAATACCCTTAAGTTGAATAATCTCTGAGGATCTAATATCGGGATTTTCTAAAGCTTTGTCTATTAACATACTTGCTTTCTCGCTTAATATCTCATATCCCTTACTTATATCATCTTTATTGTTAAGTGCCTCTACAATGCTATTCATGGACTCTTTTATACTTTCATTAACCTCATCATCCTCTACCCCGTTCATAACATCATGTATCTTTCTATATATCTTTGTATCTTGATATAGGTATTCTTTTGCAGCTGCGATATGAGCTATTGTGGCCGGCATATTTAGATTCTTCAATAAAGCTAATGGTTCATCGATACGATCTAATGTTTCTCTGATCTGTTCTGTCTTTTCTCTATGGTACATATCAGATATTTCTTTTTCCTCAGTAGCCATCTGTAATTCCTCATAAAACTTCTCTACAGATAGATCCAAAAGTTGATCTGTTCCATTCTTTTTGCCTACGGAAGATAACTTTCCAGGAGATATGTCTTCCATAATGTTGTCTAGCAGACGTTCCATATATTCAATATTACTTTCCTTGTGCTGTTCATACCCAGCTCCAATCTGACTTGTAATATTCTCTCTTGAATAAGTTAATTCTTCTAATGCACCATATGCATCATTAACTTCAACATCCATACCTTTATTCTTTATTGTACGAACAGCAGTTAATAGATTGTTTAAGGTAATCTCCTTCTCTGCATTAATCACCGATCCAAGGGCAGCTCCATCCGTTTTCTCTACGTTATTTAATAGACGATATATTCCGATATAAGATTTTCTCTCTTCTGGGCTTATTCCTTCTTCTCTTTCAAGCTTCCATAGATATGTACTATACTTTTCTTCCTCCGTAACACCTAATTCTTCTTTACGATGGGCAATACTTTGACTCAACTCTTCAAGTGGTATATCTAAAGGATTCTTTCCATCTTTAATCATATCTACTACTACCGCTGGGTGCATCTCTTTTATTAGATGATTCACCATAGTGTCATATGTTTTTATCTCTTGTATAGATTCTTTTGTAATAGGCATCTCATTATAACCAAGTATTCTTACAGCCCTTTGATTTCCTTTGGTTGCCTCAAGCTCTAGTTCCGCAAGAATAGAGTCTGTGTATGCAAAAGCTTTCTTTATAGAATCTCCAAGATCACTTCTTGGTTCTGTCATAAGTGTTTCATATTTTTCATTCATCCGCTCTAATTGAGTTTTAAGAGTTATCCCTTCCCTATGAATAGAAGAAAGCGTAGGTGATACAACATTCTTTTGCTCTAAAGTGCTTCCTAATACATAGCTTGGCACAAATTTAATCTCTTCTAAGGACTGGGTTATCTCTTGTAGCAACAGTATATTATCCTTTGAGTCTATTAGATTGCCTTCTTTTAATAGATTACTATAGTATGCATTCTCAATTATCTTTAATTCCTCTACTATTACTGATAATTCTGTTGTATCTAACTGAATTCCCTTTTCAGCCATCTTTCCAGCTGCATCAGAAGTCATCTTCAATCGTATCTCTTCTAATTGTCTTTTTGCTGTAATATATTTACCATCATCTACCCCTAGATCTACCGAATGATTATTTTGTATATATTCATTGGCTTTTGCTAGTGCTGATATGGTTACAGCTTCTTCTAATTGAACAGCAATCTTTACAGTATCCTCAGAAGATTCCCTTATTGTTTCTAGTGCTTGAATAGCTTCTTTGGATAATACTGATAGCTTGGTATGCTCAGGAGCAATTCCTTCCCCTACAGAGCTAATAATTTTATCAATAATATGTTCATTATAGTTTAATTCCTTCATACTATCTCGAATATCATAGAGTTGATTCAGAGATGCAAGGGTTTCTTTTGTCAACGGAAGGTTATGTTCTATGAGCCAAATAGCCTTTCCTTCATTTTCTGCACTATTTTCATACCCTGCTTCTGATAAAATAGTCTGAATCTGCAACTTTAGTTGCCCTCTCTCCTCTTCTGATAATGGAGATACATTCTCTACCCCATTACTATAACTTGATTTATATATGTTTTCTATGGTAGGCTCTAGGTTGTTTTTCATCATATAACTTATATCTTTATCTGAGAGATTGCTTATGCCAGAGGATAATTCTATGGCTGTGGCAACTTTTAATATATTATCTTCTGTTACTGGAAGATTCGCTTCTTCAAGTAATTCTCCAACATCTTGCTGTGTATTCACATGCCCATGTGTATTATATGCTATCTGAGCAACTGCCTCTTGGTTTTTTTCATACTTTGCTGCTTGTTCTTCGATTCCTTTTCTTCTGTCTTGCCTTTGACTCTTTATCCTTGTTAATGCTTTGTCTAAGCGAACTACGTCATATGCCTCCTGAATATCACCCTCAGCCATTAGCTGCTCATAATCTTTAGCTGTAATTCTACTTTCTATTCCTTCTGCACTTTTCTTCTCTTCTTCCTTTTTCTCATCACTGATCTCTGTGGTTTTCTCTAAGTGCTCTTTTACAATTTCACCATAACCCACTTCCTTTAGGTCAATACTTTTACTCGATATATCCTTTATCTCAACGCTACTTATTTTGTCTTCCTTGACATTACGTACTGTTGACTTAGAGATTAATTGCTCCTTGTCACTAAAGTTGATGGAAATCTTATCTGAACTACCTTTTGTATTACCATTGACTACGTTCATGGATTTCTCTCTCCTTAATTCATTGAATTACCATTTATTTCGTCATATTTATCATTTTCCTTAACGAATAATTAAATGTAAAATAAAATAAGGTTAGTTATCGATTCACTCCTAAGTCCAAGTGAACCTTCTAACTAACCTTATTTTATATAGTTTGACCTCTCACGTTCCCCAACGCACCAAAAATCCTCTAGCCATTCTCACGCTCAATGACCTTCTATATAATATCAAGTTTTGTGGGTTTTGTCAATGGATTGATTGTTTCCATATTATTTTTCAGCATATTTTATTTTATCGTAATAACTTTCATTATGATACTTGTACTAATATCTAATATTCTCTGTGATATTAATTATTTTATATATCATTTATTATCACTCAAAGATTGACATTCTATGTGAATCCATTTAAAATTAGATATAAGTTACCAACATAATATTAAGACGAGAAAATACTGTATCTCACACCACATTTAAAAAGGAGTATGTTTATGAAAAGTTTTGACTATGTTATTACAGATGATCAAGGTATTCACGCAAGACCAGCAGGATTGTTGGTAAAATCCACTTCTACTTTTAATAGTTCTATTACTATTAGTAAGGCCGGAAAAGAAGTTGATGCAAAAAAAATTATTGGTGTTATGAGTTTAGGTGCAAAAAAGGGTGAAAAAGTTACTTTAACTGCAAATGGAGATGATGAATCCACTGCAATTGAAACCCTTAAAACTTTTTTCAAAGAAAATCTTTAATACGAAAAAGGATGTGAATCATAGCACATCCTTTTTTCTTTCCATTGACATTCCTTCCATTAATGTCTAAAATTATTATTATAATAAAATAACTGTTATACCAAAGGAGGCACCATCTATGAAGCTAACTTTTTTAGGAGCAGCACATGAAGTAACTGGTAGCTGTTATTATCTTGAAGTATGTGGTAAGAATATTCTTATTGATTGTGGAATGGAACAAGGCCCGGATGAATATGAGAATCAGGAGATTCCCACGAATCCAAGCCTCATTGATTATGTTTTTTTAACTCATGCACATATTGACCACTCCGGAAGACTCCCTCTTTTATATAAGAATGGCTTTCGAGGAGTTGTGTATTCTACCACCGCTACAAAGGATCTATGCAATATAATGTTACGTGACAGTGCTCATATTCAAGAATTTGAAGCAGAGTGGCGTAATCGTAAAGCAAAACGTTCTGGAAAGCCCCCGTTTATTCCCCTTTACACAATGGATGATGCCATTGGTATAATGGAGCATTTTAAAGGATATGATTATGGAGAAACGGTAACCGTCGAACCAGGTATCAGTTTACGATTTATAGATGTAGGACACTTATTAGGTTCTGCAAGTATAGAGATCTGGCTAGAAGAAGACGGCGTAAAGAAAAAATTGGTTTTCTCAGGAGACATTGGCAACCTTAACCAACCACTGATAAGAGATCCTCAATACATTGATGAAGCTGATTATATAATTATGGAATCCACATATGGAGACCGTTCTCATGGAGATCTTCCTGATTTTGTCTCAGAACTTTCACATATTATACAAACAACTTTTGATCGTGGTGGTAATGTTGTTATTCCCTCCTTTGCCGTTGGTAGAACACAAGAACTTTTATATTTTCTCCGCAAAATTAAGGCAGACCATTTAGTTACAGGACATGGAGAATTCCCTGTATATGTAGATAGCCCTTTGGCAATTGAAGCGACCAATATTTTTCATGAAAATATGTGTGCTTATTTTGATAAGGAGGCCCTATCTCTTGTAAATCAAGGGATTAACCCTATTTCATTTGTTGGATTGAAAACATCCATAACAAGTAAAGATTCTATCGCAATTAATGTTAATAGCGTTCCCAAAGTTATTATCTCTGCTAGCGGTATGTGTGAGGCAGGTAGAATTAAACATCACCTGAAACATAACTTATGGAGACCCGAAAGCACAGTCTTATTTGTTGGTTATCAGGCTCATGGTACCTTAGGACGCGCTATCTTAGAGGGCGCAAGCACAGTAAAGCTCTTTGGGGAGCAAATTGATGTAAAAGCTAATATTGTTCAATTAAAAGGAATCAGCGGTCATGCTGATAATAAAGGCTTAATTAGATGGGTGCAAGAATTTAAAAATCCTCAAAGAGTCTTTGTGACCCATGGTGAAGATAGTGTCTGTAATCTATTTACTAAGCGATTACAAGACGAATTGGGATTAAATGCTACATCTCCATATCCTGGTGCTCAGTATGATTTAATTCAGGACACATGCCTTAACGAAGGAAGTACTATTAAGATTGAAAAACGAGATAAAAGTGTACAGCATTCTTCTAATGCCTTTGATTCGCTTCTCTCAACTGGCAATCGTCTAATGCAAGTAATCCATAGCAATAATCAAGGAGCCAATAAAGACCTGAAGCTCTTTAGAAAAGAATTAGAACAGCTAATTGCAAAATGGAATCAGAAATAATAATATAAAGAAAGAAAGGTGTATAAAATGAACAACGAACTAAGCACAACTACAACCAATGAAATCATTCCTTCTATGGATGAATATAAGGAAGAGATTGAGAACTCATTCCATAAAGTGTCTACAGGAGATCTTTTAACTGGGACTATCATTGGAATTTCTGAAACTGAAGTAATTGTAGATCTCGGAATATACACAGAAGGTATTATTCGTGTAGAAGATATCAGCGATGATCCAAACTTCTCTCTACAAGAAGATATTGCTATTGGTGAATCTATAACAGCAGAAGTAATGAGAGAAGATAAAGAAGGACATCTTCTACTTTCCAAAAAGAATGCAGATAACATTCTTGCTTGGGAAGAATTTAAAGGCTCTCTAGAGAATAAAACCAGATATACCATTAAAGTATCAAGTTCTGTTAATGCAGGTGTAATAACCTATCTAAAAGGTGTAAGAGCATTTATTCCTGCGTCTGCTCTATCTTTATCTTATGTAGAAGATGTATCAACCTACGTGGGTAAAACACTTGAAGTAATTATAATAACTGCAGACGAAGAAAAATCTAAATTGGTGCTTTCTGCAAAAGAAGTACTGCAAGAACAAGCCTTGAAAGATAAAAATGCTAAGATATCAAAGTTACAACGTGGAATTGTAACCAAGGGTGTTGTTGAGAAAATTATGCCATATGGTGCTTTTGTAAACATAGGAGAAGGGTTAACTGGACTTGTACACATCTCTCAGATAAGTTACAAACGTTTGAAATCACCTAATGAAGTTCTAAAAGAAGGGGATGAAATTACTGCTAAGATTATCGATATAAAAGACGGCAAAATCAGTCTAAGTATAAAAGCTGCAACAGAAAACGAAGATGTTGTTGAAGACGCTTCAACAGTTCCAATGGAGTACTCTTCAGGTGGAGAAGCAGCAACTGGACTTGGTTCCTTATTAGCTAATATTAAACTTTCAGAATAAGCAATGGCCCCTAATATTAGGGGCCTATCTTTTTACTATATTAACTTACCAAATAGCTTAACTCTTTCCTTTTTCTTTTGGTTTTTATTCAATGTTTTAATATCTGATTCTATTACTTCCTCTTGAATAATCTCTTCTTCAACGATACTACCATAAGAATCTTTAATCATCTCTCTAAATTTTTCTGATATTGCATCCTTATACACTGATTCATCATCAGTTTTATTATAGCTTTTAATCTCTTCATTCAGTGATAACATCTTTTTATCTAGATAGGATACAATCTCTGAACATTCCTTTAATTCATTTCGAATTCTTTCTGGTGCATTCCCTTCAAATTTATAATATATCTTATGTTCTAGACTAGCCCAGAAGTCCATTGCAATGGTACGAATCTGGATCTCTACCTTCGTTTCAATCACATTATTTGATAGATATATTGGCACCGTTACTATCATATGATAACTTGAATACCCATTTTCTTTTGGGCACATAATATAGTCTTTTATTTTTAACACCTTAACATCACTTTGCTTTGAAATTAAGTCTGCAATACGGTATATATCAGATGTAAAAGAACATATTATTCGAATTCCTGCTACATCATTAATATACTTAACTATATTCTCTACTTTTAATTCTTTTTGATTGTGCCTGATCTTCTTTGCAATGCTCTCTGGCGTTTTCATTCTAGAAGTGATATGTTCAATTGGATTATACTGATGCTTTAGTTTGAATTCATTGTTCATAATCTCAAGCTTGGTATTAATCTCTTTTAACGCAGAATCATATAGCAATAGGGCATTCTTCCACTCTTCTGCTTCATCATAAAATAACGGCAACTCCATACATTCACCTTTTGTAACATACCTTTCTTCTCATTATACACTTATCATTAGCATTACGCTTATTATCCCATTACATTACCTATATAATATCATAAAATTGTGAACTTTTTTTGAATTCCTCCATAACTTAATGAAATATTAATAATTTATATTTCTTTATACCAGTTTTACTTCTTCATTTCTAATGGAATTTTAATATAATACTCTTGTAATACTTTCCAAAAACGCATAAAATGATTTTGTACGTTACTTATAGCCCATACGATAGGAGTGAAAATATGTCAAAAATATTGATTGTAGAGGATGAAACTAAGATTGCACGATTCGTGGAGTTGGAGTTAAAACATGAAGGATATGAAGTTGAGATTGCATCAGATGGAAGGGTTGGTCTTGAAAAGGCCCTAAAAGATACTATTGATCTTATAGTACTTGACATTATGCTTCCTGGATTAAGTGGAATCGAAGTATGTAGAAGAATTAGACTTGAAGGTAATCAAGTCCCTATTATAATGTTAACTGCAAAGGATGATGTTACAGACAAAGTAGCAGGGCTGGATATGGGTGCAGATGATTATATGACAAAACCTTTTGCAATAGAAGAGTTATTGGCAAGAATACGAGTAGCCCTTAACCGACATAAAAAAGTATCTGTCGATAAGACTTCTATACTTACTGTTGGAGATCTTACTTTAAATCTATCAAGTCATAGTGCCCATTACAAAGAGGACGAATTATCATTAACCAAGAAAGAATACGAATTACTAGAATATCTAATGCGCAATAAGAACATAGCAATTACTAGAGAACAATTATTGAATAATGTATGGGAATATGAATATATGGGTGATACCAATGTTGTAGATGTATATATTCGATATATTAGGCAAAAGATTGATGAGAGATATAATACCCATATTATTAGCACTGTTCGTGGAGTGGGGTATATTATAAAAGATGAAACATAGAATAATAGAAAGCATTAGACAATTTCTGATAAAAACAATTTTACCACTACGGAAGAAGAAAGATGCTTTTCTTAGCAACTTTCGTTTTTCCATCGTATTTCGTATCTCATTTAACTATTTCAGGCTACTTATCATATATGGTGGTCTTTTTATGATTCTGTTTTCTGGATTATATCTTGGCTATAACAGCTTACAACGCATCAAATTAGGGGATCACATTATTAAGAATTTCTCCACTACTGACTCTTTTTTTAATCCTTATATTGATGATGGCCTTAATATGAGAATTACTAATGTTGAAACGAATGAGAGCATATATGATGATATTAGTTTTTGTGTTCCTGAGAAACAGTCCTATTTCCATCATGTTTTTTACGCTAAAAATCAACTAGAGAATTCACTTGTATTCTATATTAATAAGTTGTATTCAGTTAACTCTCACCAATATGAAGTTAGGTATCAATTAGACTTAAGCAGGGAGAAAAATGACCTCTTAAATCTTATTCCTGCCATGTCCATTCTATATATTATTATTGTATTGCTTATAATACGTTCAAGCAAAAAGGGAAATATAAAATTATTTTCAGCTATATCAGCAATGTCAACTACTACCAATCGGCTTACTGTTAACAATCTTCATTGTGAACGATTAAATGTTGCAGGTACGAAAAGCGAATTAAAGGATCTCGCTGCTACAATTAATGATATGTTAGATAGAATTGAGACCTCTTATGAAAGTCAAAAACAATTTGTGTCCGATGCTTCTCACGAGTTAAGAACACCCATCTCTGTTATTCAAGGTTATGCTAACCTTTTAAATCGTTGGGGCAAAAAAGATGAGAGCATTCTGGAAGAGGCAATAGAAGCCATTCAAATCGAATCTAAAGAGATGCAAGATCTAGTTGAAAAGCTATTATTCTTGTCAAGGCATGATAAGAAAACCCTAAAGCTTAAGAAATCAAAGTTTAATATGTGTGATGTTGTTGAGGATATGATTAAAGAGACAAAATTGGTAGTTACCAATCGCAACATCCTAAGTCCAACATTAGAAGATGTCGTTGTGTATGGGGACAAACAGACTTTGAAACAAGCTATTCGTGTCTTTATTGATAATGCTGTGAAATATTCAAAAGATGGTGACACCATTATTGTAACTTGCGAAAATAAGGGTGGTGATTGCGTTATTGGTATTCAAGATAACGGAATTGGTATGACGGGGAAAGATCTAAATAACATCTTTGAACGATTTTACCGCTCTGATCATGTTCGTAATAACAAAATAAATGGCAACGGACTTGGTTTGTCCATTGCCAAATTAATTATTCTAAAACATACGGGCCGAATTAAAGTTCGTTCCAGGTATTTAGAAGGTTCTAAGTTTATTATTACCCTACCAAAGATACGATAATTATTCACCAAATACTGCTCTATAGTCTTTTTGAAACTTATCAATCCCTTGATCTGTTAAAGGATGTTTTGTCATAGTTTCTATTACGCTGTATGGTACTGTTGCAATATCAGCACCTGCAAGTGCGCAGTCTATTACATGAATAGGATTACGTACACTTGCTGCGATAATCTCAGTCTGAATATCATAAATACTAAATATCTCTGCAATTGTTTGCACTAAGTCAATTCCAGGAAAGGATATATCATCAAGCCTTCCTAGGAAAGGTGATACATAAGTTGCCCCTGCCCTAGCTGCAAGCAAAGCCTGATTTGCAGAAAATATAAGGGTTACGTTTGTTTTAATTCCTTCTTGGGATAGAACCTTCGTAGCCTTTAATCCTTCTACTGTCATAGGAATCTTCACTACCATATTAGGATGAATCTTGGCGATCTCTCTACCTTCTTCAATCATGGCCTCTGCTTTTACTGTTGTAGCTTTTACTTCGCCACTAATAGGACCATCAACGATTGATGCAATTTCTGATATTACTTCTTTAAAATCTCTACCTTCTTTAGCAATAAGTGAGGGATTCGTTGTTACCCCACATATTACACCCATATCATTTGCTTTTATAATATCTTCTACATTAGCTGTGTCTATAAAAAACTTCATAATCACTACCCCCTTCACGATCACTTATGTGATTCATCGGAATCCTTATCTTGTACGGATTCATCACTACCTTCGACTATTTCTTGTTTCTCATCTTCTATCTCGCCTGCTTCTTCCTTTTCTTCCTTTTCAATTCTCATCCACGTACGAATTGATGTAAATAAAAGAAGCACTCCAATAACTGCAAATAATCCAATAAAAATCATATTAAAAAGTTTATCTTTATCTCCTAGATCACTGTATCCTTTTATCAACATAAAAACAATATAAATAAGATATGATCCTACAACAATCCGGATCGTTAAAGAAGACTTTGGAGTATTGCTTGTATTATTTTGGCCCATATAATTCCTTCCTTTAGAAAAGTTTGTTTTTTCTTTTGTAGATTTATATTAGAGGATACTTTTCACTGCTTTTATCACATTTTCTACAGTAAAACCAAACTTTTCAAATAATTGATCCGCTGGCGCACTGGCTCCAAAGGATTTCATTGTAACAGATGTACCGTCTAATCCTATATATTTACCCCAACCATATTCAGCTCCTGCTTCAACAGCTACTCTCTTGCGAACTGCTTTTGGAAGTACACTTTCTTTATATTCATCTGTTTGTTGCTCAAAGATATCTACAGAAGGAATACTTACCACTCTAATATCAAGTCCTTCTTTCGCTAGTTCTGCCTTTGCTGCTATGCCTAGCTGTACTTCTGATCCTGTTCCAATAATTATTGCATCTGGAGTATCTTTCGTAGAATCTTCAATTATATATCCACCTTTTAAAGTTCCTTCTTTACAAGATCCCTTTAATTGAGGAAGATTCTGTCTTGTCAATACTAATGCTGTTGGATGATCTGTTGCCGTAACCGCATGATACCAAGATGCAATGGTCTCAGTAGCATCTGCTGGACGATATACTACCATATTGGGCATAGAGCGAAGCATTGCTAACTGTTCTATCGGTTCATGTGTTGGTCCGTCTTCACCAACTCCTATACTGTCATGTGTAAACACATAGGTTAATGGCACTCCCATAAGAGCTGATAATCTTGCCATTGGTTTTACATAGTCACTAAATACAAAGAATGTTGAAACATAGGCTCTTAATCCTCCATGAAGGGCGATACCATTCCCGATTCCTGCCATGGCCAATTCTCTAACACCAAAGCGTAGATTACGTCCTGAATAGTCATCTTTAGAGAAATCACCCTCTCCATTCATATATGTCTTAGTAGATGGTGCAAGATCTGCTGAACCACCAATGAATCCATGTAAATGATCCTTTAATCTATTTATTACCATTCCAGATATATTTCTTGTAGCTTCCGCCTTATCTTCATATGACCAGAAATCTTCCTTATCTATTAATGTCTTACCTATATTAATATCATGATATTCATCCCATAATTCTTTCATTTCAGGATAAGCCTTTGAATACTCAGCAAATAACTGATTCCATTTTTCTTCTTTTTGTTCATTCTTTTTAGCTATCTCTTTATAATTCTCATATACATCATCAGGTACAAAGAATGGTTCCTGAGATTCCCATCCAAGGTTTTCTTTTAATGCTTTCACATTATCAACTCCTAGAGGTTCACCATGAGCACTTGCTTTGCCTTCTTTGGCTGGACATCCATATCCAATCTTGGTTCTAATTGTAATCATAGTTGGCCTTGACTTATCTGACTTTGCTTCCTCAATGGCTTTCCCTATAGCATCTAGATCATTACCATCCTCTACCACTAATGTTTGGAATCCGTATGCTTCAAATCGTTTCTTAACATCCTCTGTAAAAGCAAGATCTGTATCACCTTCAATAGATATTTTATTAGAGTCATATAAGATAATTAATTTACTCAATCCTAATGTACCAGCAAGAGAAAATGCCTCTGAGCTAATACCTTCCATCATACAACCATCTCCACCTAATGCAAATGTATAATGATCTACAACCTTATAATTGTCTTTATTAAACTTAGCTGAAAGATGCTCTTCTGCCATCGCCATTCCAACTGCCATAGCCATTCCAGCACCTAGCGGCCCTGTAGTCGCCTCAACACCTACTGTATGTTTATACTCAGGGTGTCCCGGTGTTAAAGAATCAAGCTGACGGAATTGCGCAAGATCTTCAATAGATAAATCACCATAACCATATAGATGTAGCAATGAATATAGAAGTGCAGATCCATGTCCTCCTGATAAAATAAAACGGTCCCTATTTATCCAATTTGGATTCTTTGGATTGTGATTCATATGATTTGCCCATAACTCATAAGCCATTGGCGCACAGCCAAGTGGTAGTCCAGGATGTCCTGAATTCGCCTTTTGTACCGCATCTGCTGATAATACCCTCAGTGCATTTACTGATTTAATATCAATACCATTCATGTTTGTCCTCCTATATATGTTCCTATATATATTATAATTTATAACTTACTTTAATTAAAGCTCAACTGGGCAATAATCACTTCCAAGCATATCTCATGATACTAGTTTCATCTATGTCTCATTTCTTTATTCAGTTATTTATTCTATAACGAATCCTTTTATATCTATATATATTGCTTTAAACTTCATCTAAAAAGTAGAACACTTATCTGTTTAATACGCTGATATTATACTACATCAATCTAGAATTAACAACCTCGTAGGAGATATTGTTTTCTAAAAAAATGGCCACATGACCTTGTGTCTTTTTTTAGAAAGGAGTTGTTTAGATAACCACCCTTAAGTTATCAAAAACAACTCCTTTCTAATCATCAACAACTTTACTAATGTTTTATTGAACTATCTTATGATATACATCTTTAAGAGCTGGATATATATCTCTAAACACTTTGTACTTCTCATCATAAGATTTTACTAATTCAGGAGTCTGTTCAGTGGTCTCTACTACTTGAATTAATTTGTCAGTAGCTTCTTGAACGGAATTATATCTGCCGCAACCAACCGCTGCAAGGATTGCTGCCCCAAATGCAGGTCCCTCTTCACTATTAGTTTTATCTACTTTTACATCTAGTACATTTGCAATAATCTTACACCAAAGGGGACTTTTGGCACCACCACCTACAAGTCTCACCCTTTCGACAGTTACTCCAAGTGATTTTGTAATTTCAAAAGAATCTCTTAAA
>CAZAKD010000017.1:1257-14574 GCA_964485435.1 uncultured Lachnospiraceae bacterium | reverse complement strand
ATTCCTGTATATATCCTTAATCATTGTCCTCATATATTCAAGTAGTGACTTCATCCATAATGAGGCCCCCATAGCTTCTAATGAATCAATTGAAAAGGAGTCTCTAATCTCATTTAGCCAATCCTTAGGGTATGGATAGCTCATAGAGAAACCATATAAAGATAATATGAGCTCTTCTATTAAAGCGTCTGTTTTCCCAGAAGCATAACTTTCTGTAAATATTAGAAACTCTTCCTCTGCCTCTTCATAATGCTTCTCTAACAGTTCCTCAATTACATCTGATTGAATTAACTTTAATTCAGCTTCATCTCCAATTCTAAAAGAAGGATCAAGGTCTATAGTGTGAAAATGATTCCTGATGATATACAAGCAAAAACTATGTATGGTTGTAATCTGAGCACTATGAATAAGTGTCATCTGATTCTGAAGATGAAGATTATCTGAGTCTTCACTTAGTTTCCTTTCAATGGCAGCTCCAATTCTTTCTCTCATTTCTGCAGCGGCTGCATTGGTAAAGGTAACAATAAGCAATTGATCTATATCAATTGGATTCTCCCCTTCTGTAATCATTGTAATAATTCGCTCAACTAAAACTGCTGTTTTGCCCGATCCTGCAGCAGCGGATACAAGTATATTACGATCCCTAAGATCTATTACCTTTTGTTGGTCGTCAGTCCACTTCATGGCACACATTATTCCACCTCCTCACTTTTGCCTTTTCCCTCTTCTATTATCATATCCCATACTTCGTCTTTATCAAATAACCTTAAGTTTCGATATACATTACCTGGCATCTTAGTATCAAATCCGCAGATACCACTATATTGACAATAATCGCACGCCGTTTTATCTTTCATTTTATAGGGATTAATCTTAGTACTTCCTTCTATGATTTCTCGTCCGAGTTGAGTCATCTTATTCCTTGCATAAGAAGTAATGGCTTTAAAATGCTCTTTACTCGCAACACTTGATCGCTTCGTTGGGTAACCTTCTTTATTCGTCTCAACTGGAATAACGCTAGATTTGGCTGATGGGCGTCCCGTTCCATCTTCATTAATAAGGCTAGAGTCCATAAGTCCTGCAATGGATATCTTATTATTAGCAATCCCACTCATCTTAAGTTCTTTTAGAATCTCATGAGATGCATCTCCATTCTCTACCTTATCTACAACAGGATCGTCTATATGGTAATAGAATATGCCAGCCGGCACTACTTTTTTACCAGGATTCTTTTTCTCAGTAATCTCAATTGCAGCACTTAGATATACTACTAATTGAAGTTGTAAACCATGATATAAAGAGAGTATATCTAGAGTTTTATTTCCAGATTTATAATCAATTACCTTTACATAGATATGCTCGCCATCGTCATAAGTATCTAATCTATCAATTCGACCTCTTAGATTCATTCTCTCAGAATCAGATAGAGACATACTAGAACTCTCAAGATTGTCCATATATGAGAATTGTAGTTCAAAACTATCAGGTTCAAATACTCCTTGACGAATCTGCTCACATAAGGCCCATACAGTTCGCTTTGTAATACGTTCAATTCGTCTTATCATATATTCATTTCTTTTAGAACTTTTTAATATGGTATTCCCATATTCTATTGTTGCTTCTTCCACACTTTCCTTTACAAACTTCTCCCTAGCCTCTTCAGTTACAGTATGCCAATTGTACTCACTATTTTCCAACTTTCTAGAGAATATATCAATTGCATCATGAAATATATTGCCAAGGTCAGGAACAGCAATATGGTATTCCTGTCTCTCTACAAGTTCAAGTCCATAATTAATAAAGTGGGCATAAGCACATGATGCATATCTCTCCAACCTTGTTACACTATTACTCATCTCATTACCATATAAAGCATGGGTAACTGCCTTTGTTAGCCCAAGTTCTTCATTGTTATAAAAAGCTCCATGAATGATATGATGTAGCTGTTCTTTCTTATCTTCTTGCCTCATATACCAACCAAACAATTCTTTCCAGTAAGAATCCATATCCATTCCCTTATAATTACGCACACCTTCACTTAGGTAATCCATACCTTGCTTTGTTCCTAGAATATAGTTCACATCTGAAGGCATGGCTCCTTCATGAATAATCTCAAGTTTTCGATACATTGTGGTAATTCTACGAATCAAATAAGATGGACGAATGGTTTTGCCCTCACAGTTCACCTTACTATAAGATAGATAAAGTCTATTTTGAGGTTTTGTAAGGTTTAAATAGATATAAAATTGTTCTGTATACCCACTTTGTTTTCTTGTAGGTGCAAGTTCCACCTTATGCTCTGACAAAAGCTGCCTCTCCATATCAGAAAGTATGCCTCCACCGCTACTTACTTTTGGTATTATGCCGTCATTTACTCCTACGAAAAATAATGCCTTTATATCTTTTAATCTTGTTCTTTCTATATCCCCCACAACAACTTGATCAATCCCAGGTGGAATCAATCCTACCTTTGCCTCTTGTAATCCACTTGTTATAATATCTAAATACTCTTTTATAGATAGTTTCTCATCCCCTAATAATTCAACCATTTTATCCAGCAATTCCATAACAATACCATATACCTGGCTGTATTCTTTACTACTTAATAAGTCTCCTTCTTCTAGAAACTTATTGCTATAATCTCTTATCTTCTCTTCAATCCCTTGTCTAACTATGAATTCATATAATCCAGTTGTGATATCTAATACATTAGACTCTTTGGTTTTAAGGATTACCCTTAGTTCTTCTAATTCTTCACTAATTTTTTGTCTGATTATATTTATATGTTCTAAATCAATATCTGTCTTAGAACGATATGTTTTTGTCCATTTCGAATTCCATCTTTTAGATCCTCTAATCCCTAGTGCTATCACGTAATTCTCAATTAGGTCAATATCTTCTCTATCGATGGTAACCATACCACATCTCAAGTAACGAAACACACTTTCATAAGAATAATCCTTCTCTATTAATTCAATGACACTTCTTATGAACTCAACCATTGGATTGGATAGAATATCCCTTTTGTAGTCAACAAAAGAAGGAATACCAGCCAATTGAAATTCTTTGTCTAACATTCGTCCATAATTCTGTATATCTCCAGTAATAACAGCAATATCTCTATATCTATAATTTTCATCTCTAACTAGACTAAGAATATTACGAGTTACAAAATATGCCTCTTCCTTAGGATCTTTTGTGACTTGAATACTAATGTCATCTTGTTCGTCTTCATAGCGCCCACTTGGATAACGAAATAGATTATGCTCAAGAAAAGCCAGTGCAGGGCTGTTCTTAAAGCGGTAAGGACTTCCTATATCTCCAGCATATATTTCTTTATCAACGGATACCTCTTGTTCTCTTGCAATCTCTTTTAATTTAAGGATTGTTTTTTTGCTAAGATGGAATAATTTAAATTCTTCATCAATTTGATTCGTCTCTTCTCTTTGGTCAATGGTTACTGTAACAATAACTTTCTTTGCATATCGCAATAACTTTCCAATTAACTTATATTGAGAAGGTGTAAATCCAGTAAATCCATCCAAGCATATAGTACTATTTTTTATCAAATGGGATTCTTCTACGAATCCAGCTAATATATCTAGTATTTCTTCTGCTGTAATATATTTATCTTTTAAAAATGTCTCAAAACCAGAATATACTGTAAGCAAGTCTTTCAATTTGCTCTGCAACATAGGTTTATGGGATGTTTCTATAATCATTTTCTCTAATTGCTCTGGTTCAATGCTATATTGATATATCTCAGAAAGCATTGATTTTAGTTCCCCAATAAAACCTGTCTTCTTTACATTGGATTGAAATAAAACAAGTTCGTCTTTTTTTTGTTCTACTACTTTTCTTAGAACCATACTCTTGCCAGTGTCCTCAAGTACCAATTGATCACCGCTACCTACCTCATCAAACACTCGAAATGCAAGTCTCATAAAACTCAAAATATCAATATTCATAATTCCATTATGAGGATGCATAGCCACTAGATCCTTTTGGGTTTGCATAGTAAATTGTTCAGGAACAATAATAAGATAATTAGAATTTTCATGCTCTATAGATCTATGAATTACTTCTTGATAAAGAGTATATGATTTACCAGAACCAGAACTTCCTAGTATAAACTGTAAGGACATATAGGTATCACTCCAATCTATAATTTATTCATTTGTTTTTAATAGAATTATTTATTTTACAACCATATTCATATTTTATAATACCATATCATAAAATATAAAAAGTAACCATTTGGGGGATTAATAATGTCAAAAACAAGAATTGTAATCATTCAGCTCAAAGAGATTATATATACAGCAATATTTGTAGGCCTTGGCATACTACTTATTCTGCTGTTAGTCTTTATGTTTGCTCCTAAAAAAGATGACAGTGCCTCCCTAGAGTCTGAAAAACGTTATACGGCCGGTGTGTATACAACCATGATTACATTAAGTGATACTATTCTAAATGTAGAAGTTGTAGTAGATGAAAGTAATATTAATTCTTTACGGATTCTAAATATTGACGAATCTATTGCTGCTATGTATCCTTTGCTAGGACCTTCTCTAGAAGATATCGCAAATCAACTCTATAGTGGCGTAGACATAGAAGATATCCAATTGTCTGAAGACGGAAAGTATACACAAACCCTCTTGCTAGATGTAATTAGTGATACATTAGAAAAAGCTGCTATAACAGAACAGTAATCATATTAATACATACAATAATGGGGACTTAACGTCCCCATTTTAAATGTTTCCAATAATCTCTGTCTTTTTTATTGTGGAGCGCCATATAATATTGATTGGCAATATCATACATCTCATCTTCATCTTTTAGAAAAATACGTACATCATCCTTTGACTTTACATGAAAGGCCTTCTTATCATTATGTCTCGTAATCCAATCTCGCATCTTAGTCTCCCAGTCAAGGATAATCTCCTCTTCTAAGTCTTCATATTCAGTCAATTGGAACTTTACTTCTTCTACAAAATCTTCGAAATCAATTTCAATCATATTCTACAACCCTCATTTTTTATTATGTATAAGTTCTTTATATGGGGATACCTCATTTAAAAATGTAATACCAATAATTCCTGGTCCTGTATGAGCTCCAATAGCACATCCAACATAATTTTCTATAAAATTAGTACAACCATATCTCATTGTCAGTTTCTCTTTCACTGAAAGGAGAGTCTTATCGTCATCACCATGGATTAATCCAATGGTTTGATTCGTAAGATCAGCACCTTTTTCCCCTACAATATCAATGAGACGATTCAGTGATTTATTACGTCCTCTTACCTTTTCCACAGCCACTAAGGAGCCGTTCTCATCTACTTTTATTATAGGCTTAATATCTAGTAGTCCACCAGCTATAGCTGAGCCTCTACTCAATCTTCCACCCTTATATAGATATTCCAGTGTGTTAACCGTAAATATATGCTCCATATGTGCGCAGTGATATTCAATGGCATCTATAATTGTCTGTTTATCACAATTGTTCTCTAACATCCGTAACGCATAGTATACCACTAGGCCATATCCCATAGAAGCGCACTTTGTATCAATAATCGTAATATCAAAATCAGGATATGTTTCAAGTAATTCTTCTTTCGCTAGATGAGCTGCATTAAATGTTCCTGCAATACCTGTTGAGAAACATATGTAGATTAGTTGGTCATTATTCTTAGCATAAGGTTCAAAATTCTCTTTAAACATATAGGAATTAATATGGTAAGTCTTTACATCTGTACCATCCCTAAGTAATTGATAAAATTCATCTGGAAATATAGTCTCTCCATCAAGATAATCTTTCTCTTGAATAACTACCGGTGTTGGAATAACTCTAAGATTATATTGATTTGCCAATTCAATTGGTATATCTGATGCTGAATCTGTAATAATCTTTATTGCCATAATCTTTACCACCCATTCTTTTCTAGAATTCTATGAATTATCCTCATTTTATTAAAAAAGGCAGCTAAAGCTGCCCTTTATCTTTTGTAATAAATTAATACCCAAAATGCCGGTTCCTGTATTTTGACGCCTAGCCATAGCTAGGTGGGTTTCCGCATATATACTTCTGTCTTCCTCTGCATGGAGGCCTGACATAATTATAGTAATTAGGAATCCCGTATTATCAGATGTAGGTTCAAAATAACAAGAGTATCGAACATCTCAGGAATCTTAATCTTATGAATATTATAACTCGTTCAGTACAATATTACAAGTTTTTTCATTGATTTATCATATAAATATTCTATTCTTTTTGCCACTTAATTATTCGTCAAAATTCAACCAATATCTTGTAATTGCTTCCTATCATTATTTATTGAATCTCATGTAAATCAAATGAAAAGATAAACTCTGTTCCTTCATTTATTTTACTATTCACATGAATTGTACCTCCATGTTTTTGCGCTATTTGTTTTGCAATGGTAAGTCCTAACCCAGAGCCCTTTGCATTTTGTCTTAATTTTGATCTGTAGAACTTTTCAAAGATATTTGGTAGATCCTCTTCTGAGATTCCTACTCCCTCATCTCGAATAGACACCTTTAATCCTTGTTCTTCCCATATATGAAGATAGACAACTGATTCTTCTGAAGAAAACTTAATAGCGTTGTCTAATATAATCATAAACATTTGCCTTAATCTATCATAATCACCATATATAATGTAATTATCTTTTTCTTTTTGAATATCTATCCTAATATTCTTTTTTTCACTAATTGCATTGGCACTTCGTATTATATCATCAAATACTTGCACTACATTTACAGGTTCCATAACCATTACAAAATCAGGATTTTGCATCTTAGACAATACAAGAAGATCACCTACCAGACGTTCCATACCCTTGCACTCTAAGAGCATTCTCTGATAATATTGTTGTACCTTTTCTTCTTCAGTAACTACTTTGTCGATTAATGTTTCAGTATAAGCTCTCACTACTGTAATTGGAGTTCTTAGTTCATGAGATACATTGGCAAAGAAGTCCTGTCTCATCTTTTCGAGATTTTTTCTCTCCTCTTCATTACAGCTTAACTTATCCGCAAGAATGTCAATAGCACTAGCTAAATCTCCAATCTCATCTGGAAGTGATATTCTTGTTTTCGCTGCATAATTACCTGCTGCTAATTCAAGAGCAGTAACTCTCATTTGGGAGATTGGTCTAGATAGATTTTTTGCAAATAATATTGCGATAACGAAAGAAATTATAAAAGCAACCATTGCACTAAAAAATATGAGGGAAGTTCCAGAGTCCACAATCTCCTTTTGATACTTTACAGGTGAATTAATTAATATGACTCCCACGATCTCACCACCAGTTCCCCTAACAGGAACTCCTATGGTAAAAACTTCTGTCCCAAACACATTAAAGTAATGGGTTCCAAAATCTATTTTACCTTGGAATGCATGTTGAAGAATTCTCTCAACAACTTCATTTAATTCAATGTCTTCAATGGTTATATTTTCCAATTTCTGATTCATAGGTGCTGTGGCATTTGGATTAGATATAGCCCATATATCATTCGTAAGTAATATATTTGATTTGTTCTTTTCTACTTCTTGAAGAATCTGTAGATAAGATAGACCTTCATTATAATCCTCATTTATAATGTATTCCGACATTCTAGCAGAAATATTCGAAGCCTGATTTTGTAATCTTTCCCTTAATGAATTCATAGAACTATCTGAATACAATCTCATGAAAATAAAGCCTATTAATACGGCAAAAAGAGCCAACATAATGGCATAATACATATAGATTCGAAAGAACAGTGTATTATGAATCTTTAATGATGATTTTCTCACAATATTATCCCTCTAACTCTCCTACCTCAAACTTATATCCTACTCCCCATATGGTTTTAATTGCCCAATCTGGATGCTCTAATTTATCCAACTTAGAACGAAGTCGCTTAATATGAGAATCAACAGTTCTACTATCTCCAAAGTAATCAAATCCCCACAAGCTATCTAATAGATTATCTCTAGTAAACACTTTGTTCGGATTGGTTGCCAAAGTCCACATTGTTTCTATCTCTTTTTTTGTTAAAGAGATTCGTGCTCCATCTATGTATAGTGCATATTCATCTAAATTTATAGCAAGGTTTGCAACTGTTATAGTATTTTCTGATACATTTTGTACATTATTTGTTGTCATTCGTCTTAGCACCGCTCTAACTCTTGCCATTACTTCACTGGGGCTAAATGGTTTTACTATATAATCATCTGCTCCAATATCTAATCCCATAATTCTTTCAAAGTCTTCACCTCTCGCAGTGATTAATATTACTGGAACATTGGATTTGCTACGTATCTGGCGACACACTTCATATCCATCTTCTTTTGGCATCATAACATCCAATAGAACAACTGCTGGATTATATTCATGAAAAAGTCTTAATGCTTCTTCTCCATCTGAAGCTACTACCGCATTAAATCCTTCTTTAACTGCATATGTAGATAGAATGTCTGTGATATCTTGGTTGTCATCCGCTATTAATATATGCTGCATAAAATAGTCCTCCTTATATATATTAAATTGCCTTTCTTTATTATATAACAGAGTTCTCTTAGAAAACAAGGGGAAACACTTTCTAGTTAGGATTTAATCTTTACGTTTTTGTAATAATATTAATTTTATCGTAATTGTTTCATTTTGACATGTTTCTGACAAATTATAAATATATAATAAGACTAAGGTATATCTTATTGTTTATTTTAAATTAGGAGGTGATATGATATGAAGAGATTTTTCCACATTCGATATACAATAATCTTTGGGCTATTACTTTTATTTAATATATTAGTGGCAAGTTCTACAACTGCACAAGCTGCTGATGTTGGTAATTCTGCCAAAGAGATACAATTGAATGTAACTAAAAAATCCCTTGTGGTTGATTCTACTTACGAACTTAGACTCTATAATCTATTAGACGATTATAAAGTATCTTATCGTTCAGATGCTCCTTCTATCGCTTCTGTTAATAAAAGTGGTGAAGTAACTGGTAATAAAGTAGGAACAGCAACAATCACTGTAACCGTTAGAGAGGGTTTTAAGACTATTGCTAATCTTAGTTGCGAAGTAACTGTAGGTCCCCCAGCAGTAAGTATTAGACTCACTAAGTTAGAAATCACCCTTACTCTCGACAAACGAACCTCTTTGAAAGGCATTCTAAAGCCAGATAATACTGTTGAGAACATAAAGTTCGAAAGCAAAGATAAAGAGATTGCAACCGTTAGTTCTACAGGTACCATTACAGCAAAAAGCATAGGCGAAGTTATAATTCGTGCTTTTATTGATAATGGTAAAGAAGATTTTTGTAAAGTTATTGTTACAGAAAAGGATATACCAACTGACCCAGAAGAGTAATATGCATATCATAAGAGAAAAAAACATGCAGGTTCCACAGAACCTGCATGTTTTTTCTTATATGGTTACTAAATCTATTATGCTAATTCAGCAACTACCTTATTCAAAGCTTCTAGTGCATCTGCTGGTAAGTTATCAAATCCGCCTTTGAATTCTTCTCTAGATTCAACAAATTTTACTCTATCTTTCATTCTTTCAACTAATTGATGTTTGTATTCTGCATCATTTAAGTTTGGAACAAATCCTTCCCATTCCATGATTTCAATGTCTTCGAAGTTACTCCATTTTTTAAATGTAGCAGTTCCTTCTACAATACTTTCTAGAATACCAAGCGTATCTTTTGGCTGTACTTTCTTGCCCATAAAGTCCCCAGTATTAAGAATGTAACAATCTACATGCCTTTTTGCTACTAATTCTTTGAACTTCTCATAATCATTCACAAGAGGATAAGTTCTAAATGGATTCGCGTATGGCTCAACTACTAGTGCATTAGGATCTACTCCAGGAGCAAGTCTTTCTGCTGAACTTCTCTTTGTTGCAAGAGTTGCACCCATAACAGATGCTAATTCAGCACCTTTTAATTTTAATACTGGTGGAAGTGTAGGATCTTTCATTAACCAGAAGATTGCATTCACTGGTTCTTCAAATTTATCCACTCTGTTTGGTGACCATAATTTAGACTTAACAGCACGTCCATTACCGTTACGGATGTCCTCTGTTACAAGAACTACCTTACCGTCTTCATCTACTGTAGCACCACAGTTTTGCGCTGTCACTAGAAATTTATTGTCAGGACTGCTTAGTGGGTAATCCTGTGTTTTATCAAAGTATGCTGGTTCTAAAGCAATTGATGAACCATCTTCTGATGAGATAATGAATGCATCATCATGCAGAACTGTGATGTCATACTTTCCACCATGTGCTGCATGAGTAATTGTTGATTTACCTGATCCAGATAAACCAAATACACCTGCAACAAATTTGCTGCCATCAGATAGGTTATATCTCTTTTGTCCACCGTGACATGATGCATATCCATGGCGGTTTGCAATTGCCCAAGCGATTGTTAGAGTTCCCTTTTTATGCTCACCAAAGTATCTCATGCCAAGGATAGCTGCACAATTCTCTTTTGTATTAAAGTATGCAAGGCCCATTGGATGATCTGGATGAGACCATTGTGGATTAGAGAAAATATAAATATCTGCTTCTCCTTCAATCGGTTTAGATCTCTTATACATCTTAACATATTCATCCGATAAGTACTGGAAGTTAAGCATCCAAGAATATAGGATATTTTCTTCACCCTCCGGAATTAAAAGATGGGCTTTTACCATAAAATCCTCATGTAAACCAATATATACTTGAGCATGATATAATAAAGAATCTCTTGATTGATAGATTGCTTCTTTTACTTTACCATTTAAATTTGCTGTATCAACACCTGGTTCTCCAGCAATCTTTCTAGCTGCAGCCGCCCGGCCACTTACATCTCCATCATTAAATAGTAATACTTTAGCATCTGGATCTAGTCCAATCTCTTCCGCTCTATATACAGGCATATCTGTAACAACTGTTCCTGGTGAATTCATAGCCATATCGTATGCTTCTCTTAACGTATTCACTTTAATCACGTTGTTTCCATAGAAAGGTGCTTCAATGATTGCGCGAGTTTGTGTGAACATAGGATTATGTGCACCAATTTCTTCACGTTTAAAATTTGCTTTTGTTGACATTAAAAATCCTCCTTATTTATCAAATCTTTGTATATTATCTCATTTTCACAATATAAAGTCAATCACATTCTGCAAGTTAATACTAATATTTATTCATTTTCAAATATATTTTTTCTTTTTATTTATCGTAGTTTTACTGCTTAACTTTGCTTAATATAGTTTTTCTAAAGATTTTCATTTGACAAATTCTTATTCTAAAACAAAATAAAATGCAAGACCTAATTACTTTTCTTGCATTTTATTTTATCACTTAACCTTTAATTCCCATATAAACTCTTTCTCCAAATTCTTTATTAGCTTTTGCAAAGTAGCCAATTACTATACGCTGAATCTCTGAATCTACATGTTTTAGTTCGTGTACAATATTATCCACAAGATGATCTCTCTCTTTTTTAGACATCGATAGATAACGATCGCCTGCCTGCTTAAAATCATTCTGTAGAGGTATTGCTCTTTTCTCTGCATATCCCTCAAAGAACATCGGGTTTTTATCTACAAAAGCTACATTATCTTTTGGCTCATTATGATTTAGAGTATTCGGACTATAATTATTAGGGCCACTTCTTGCAAAATATCTCATAAAACCATCTTGTTGATTATTCATCACAGGTACTCTTGGACTATTAATAGGTAACTGAGAAAAATTTGGGCCAACACGATAACGTTGGGTATCAGAATATGAAAAACTTCTTCCTTGAAGCATCTTGTCAGCCGAGAATTCGATTCCAGGTACGATATTTGCTGGGCAGAATGCTGATTGTTCTGTTTCAGCGAAAAAATTCTGGGGAAGTCTATTTAATGTCATTCTTCCTACATGAATCAGTGGTATAAGTTCTTCTGGCCATACCTTTGTATCATCTAGTGGATCAAAATCGTAATTAAATTCATCCTCTATTGGCATCAGTTGAACACATAGATCATATTCTACCTTCCCACCTCTACATATGGTTTCTTGAATATCTTTAACCGCAACATCTGGATCAGCTCCAGCTAAATATTCCGCTTCTTCTCTGTCAATTGTCTCAATTCCTGCCAATGGCTTCCAATGAAATTTTACATACCATCTTCTACCTTTACAATTTACGAATATAAAAGTAGTAACTCCAAAGCCTTCTATTTTTCGAAAGCTTTTTATCGTTCCCCTATCAGAGTATACCCAAGTTATCATATGAGTCGCCTCAGGTGTTTTTGAAAAGAAATCCCAGAAACGTTCAGGTTCAATAACATTCGTATCTGGGGATGGCTTAAGAGAATGAATTAGATCCGGAATCCTCTCTCTATCAAAGTGTGCCAGTTTCTCAATAAATTGGACATCTTCCATTAGTGCTGGCCCTCTTGCCCCTATTGTTAACATATTTTGATCATTTGCAATTGGAGCACCTAGGCTAGTAGTTAACGTCTTACCACTATATTTCATAAAAAACCTCAGCATATTATAATCGTAATTATTATATGCTAAGGTTCTTGTATCTGTGATGTAACTTCTTAAATGTCTTATCTATAGACTATCCATAAATCTTCTAAAACCAGCTCTTCCTTCTTCATCTCGTTTATATACACCTGCATGTTCAAGTACTTTAGAAAAAGTAATACCTATCTCTTTCTTAAGAATTCGTTGAATATTATCTGAATTAATATCTGAATATTTAGGCAAGAATTCTTTTGCCCATTGAGCATGTTTAGCTATTGTATCACAGGATTCTATTTCTCTACCTTGAAGAATATACTCCGCCAGAGTCTCCATCTCTTGTTTTAATCTTGATGGAAGTACAGCTAAGCCCATAACCTCAATCAATCCTATATTTTCTTTTTTAATGTTATGGAGTTCATCGTGGGGATGATACACTCCTAGAGGATGCTCATCTGTTGTAATATTATTACGAAGCACCAGATCTAATTCATAATACTCTCCCACTTTTCTTGCTATTGGTGTGATTGTATTATGTGGTTCACCATTGGTTTCTTTATAGATATACAATGTTTCATCTGAATAGTCCCGCCATTTATCAAGAATATATCCTCCCAATTCGACTAATTTAGACGCATCTATTCCACGGATTCGTACCACTGACATTGGCCATTTCACAATACCTATTTCCACATCAGTATATCCTGAGATAGTAATCTCTTCTTCAATAGGTGCTTTGGCCATAGCAAATTCATAATTCCCACCCTGATAATGTTCATGAGTTAGA
>CAZAKD010000017.1:0-1247 GCA_964485435.1 uncultured Lachnospiraceae bacterium | reverse complement strand
CTATAGGTAGATCAGCATTGGAGCCAATAAAATAGTGAGGAAACATTTTTACAAAATCGAATAATTTAGTAAATGTTGATTTTTCAATCTTCATTGGAATATGTTCTCCAAGAAATACAATACAGTGCTCATTATAGTACACATACGGAGAATATTGAAATCCCCATCCTTGATTATCAATAGTGATAGGAATAATACGATGATTTTGTCTTGCTGGGTGATTCAGATGACCTGCAAATCCTTCATTTTCTTTACATAGCAAGCATTGGGGATATCCGCTCTGCTTTACATTCTTTGCTGCTGCAATTGCTTTAGGATCTTTTTCTGGTTTTGATAGATTAATTGTAATATCCATATCCCCATATTCTGTTGGCGTAACCCAAGCCACGTCTTTTACAATACGGTAACTGCGAATATAATCTGTATCCATACTAAATTGATAATAATACTCTGTGGCCTTCTTAGGGGATTCCTTGTATAATTTGTTAAATATTTCAACAACCTGACTTGGCCTTGGCGTTAGTACCCCCATAATCTTTGTATCAAATAGATCTCTTTGAACTACACTGTTATCCGGTATGATTCCCTGTTCAAAGGCATAATCTAGGAGCTTGGCAAGGACATCTTCTAGTGATATATCATCATATTCCTCACCAGATTCAACATATTCTTCTATATGAAACAACTCTAGTAGAGCATTGGTTATATATATCTTATCTTCAGATAAGATCAATTCCTTATCAATAGCATATTTTACTAATTGTTCAATTGTTGTATTCATACAATTCCTCCATGAAATTTGTTATATAATATAATTTTTGTTCTTTTAATATATTATATTGCCTTTTAAGGAATTATACAATAGTAAATTAAAAAGCTTTCTCTAATGCCAACATTGCTTGTTCAATAATGCTTCTTGGAGCAGCAATATTAACCCTTTGGAAATACATTCCTTCCTCGCCAAACATAGTTCCTCTATCAAGCCAAAGCTTTGAATCAGTAACAATCTTATTATTAATTTCTTCATCAGTTAAACCGGTTTCCGAAAAATCTAACCAGATAAGATAGGTGCCTTCTGGTTCCACAAGTTTAATTGCTGGTAATCTCTCTTGAATAAATCTTCTCACATAATCAAGATTATTAGCTAAGTATTGGTTAAGTTCTTTTAACCATTCTTCCCCATATTGGTAAGCTGCCTGACAAGCTATCATTCCAATTACGTTAGGTTCATCGTATCCTGTTTTTCT
>CAZAKD010000016.1:10807-14930 GCA_964485435.1 uncultured Lachnospiraceae bacterium | reverse complement strand
TTCTCTTTTCCTCTGTACCGTCTATTTTTGTCTTGTATAGTTCCAAACCACTTCCATCTACATGACGAAGATAGTAGATATAATTTTGATATACATTCATTACATCTGTTGGTTTTGTATATATTCCTAATACATTAGAACCATCTTTTGTTATCCGATATAATCCAGTATTATTAAATTGAAATGAATCCTTCGTAGCTTTATCTATTTCATTATTGCGACGAGCATAGTAGATATAGTATTCATCTGTGTTAATATATGCAACCCTATCAGGGGTAATCTTATGAAATTCCTGTCCACTTTGATCCATAGAATAAAGGGAGCCGTTATCATTCAGATTACTAAAATAGATTAAATTATTTTGCTCACAGAAAAGTCCATAGTTTGATAGGTTTCCAGAAGAATTACCAGTTCTATTACCACTACTGTAATTGGTGCGAGAAGCCTTGTTGATTTGGTAGAAAGCCAGGCCAAGTAGTAACAATACTATAAAAAACATAATATATCTTTTTATTCTCATCTGATCCTCCCATTTTTCTACATGTATTTTCTTTTATTATAATATTTTGTCCATGAATAAGCAACCATTGTAAAAACTTCTAACTATTATTTTCAAAAAGGGAATGTATATGCTATAATAAATAAAATGAGACAAGGAGGTAACTAGATGGTTCATTTAGAAGATAGTAGAGCAGAGATTGATCGAATAGATAGAGAGATTGTTGAACTTTTTGAACATAGAATGAATGTAGCTAAGGATGTTGCAGAATATAAGATTCAAGTAGGAAAAAAGGTGTTTGATAAACAAAGGGAGCAGGATAAGCTAAAGACATTGGTTGGATTAGCACAGAATGAATTTAACCAACAAGGTGTTATGGAGTTATTTACTCAGATTATGTCTATTAGCAGAAAGCTTCAATATGGACTAGTGGCTGGGAATGAAGAGCATACAGAATTTAGTCCAATAGAAAAACTTATAATTACACCAGATACAAGAGTTGCATATTTTGGTATTCGTGGTAGCTATACAGAACAAGCCATGGAAGAGTTCTTTGGAAGTAATGTAAATGCTATGAATGAAGTTACGTTTAAAGAAGTAATGCAAGCAGTAAAGAATGGCAAGGCTGACTATGGTATACTTCCTATTGAAAACTCCTCTACTGGAGGTATAAGTGATATCTATGATCTTTTGGATGAATATGATAATTACATAGTAGGCCAACATATTCTAAAAATTGATCAAGCACTTCTGGGATTAGAAGGTGCTGTATTAGAAGATATAAAGAGAGTATACTCCCATCCACAAGGGCTACTACAATGTGAAAAGCTTCTAGATGAATATAAAGGGATGCAAAGAATAGAGTATCCTAGCACTGCAGCCAGTGCAATGAAAGTTGTGCAAGATCAAGATAAGACTCAAGGTGCTATTGCAAGTGTTAGGGCTGCCAAACAATATGGACTTGAAGTATTGGTAGAGCATGCTAATTATAACAACTGCAATTCAACAAGGTTTATAATTTTTACCAACCAGAAGAGATATCTGGAGAAGGCAAACAAGATTAGCATATGCTTTGAACTGCCTCATGAAAGTGGTTCTCTATATAATATGTTATCTCATTTTATTTATAATAATCTGAATCTTACTCAGATTGAATCTAGACCTATAATAGGAAAAAGTTTTGAGTATCGTTTTTTTCTGGATTTTGAAGGAAATCTGGAACAAGCTAGTGTTAAGAATGCCTTATATGGCGTAAGAGAAGAAGCGACTAGATTAAAAATTCTAGGAAACTATATATCATAATAAGATATGCAAGAGAAAAGGAGATTATATTATGCTAAACGACGAATATATTAATTTTACAATTGGAAAACAAAAACGTATTGCACTCATTGCTCATGATAGCAAGAAAAAAGAGATGATAGATTGGGTAAAAGAAAATAAGGGAGTGTTAAAGAGTCATTTTCTATGCGGTACAGGAACAACTGCAAGACTTATCTCTGATGAGACAGATCTACCGGTGAAGGGATATAATAGCGGTCCACTTGGAGGAGATCAACAGATTGGTTCAAGAATCGTAGAAGGAAATGTTGACTTTGTTGTGTTCTTTTGGGATCCGCTAGAGAGTCAACCTCATGACCCTGATGTGAAAGCCTTGCTTCGAATTGCAGTTGTATATGACATTCCAATCGCTAATAACCGTGCAACCGCTGATTATATATTGACTTCTAAATATATGTCAGAAGAGTATGAAAGAAAGGTAATTAATTATAACAAAGTTATGAAACGACAAATTGATGGTGTTACTCAATAAATAATATTGGGTTCATACTTTTTTCAAAATCTTATCACAAAGTGTACACACTTACTTGGTACACTATATCCATAACGAAGAAGCGATAGATTTTGAAAGGAGAATTATACATGAACGATTATTACAACAATAACGATTATAATAACGATAAAATCACACCATTAAAGAAAGACAGAAACGGAACAACGTTTTTTGCTAAGATTACGGCAGCAGCATTAGTATTTGGGTTAGTTGCAGGCGCAGGATTTCAAGGCTTTAATTATGGTTTTAATAGATTGGGTCTAGGTTACGATAACTCAAAATATAGTGATTCAATGACAAAGAGTAAAACAGATTCTTCTATAACATTGGCAACTAACACGGAGTATTCAGATGTGAAAAGTGATGTGTCAACAGTTGTTAACAATGTTATGCCTTCCATAGTATCGATATCCATTACTGCTACACAAGAGATGAATGATTTCTTCGGTAGAACTTATCAGAATGAATCTACAGGAAGTGGGTCTGGATTTATTATTGGGCAAAATAATAATGAAGTATTAATTGTAACGAATAATCATGTAGTAGAAGCTGCCACTAATTTAGTAGTTACATTTGCTGATGATTCTACTGTGGAGGCGACAGTAAAGGGTACTGATTCTACTGCTGATCTTGCCGTGGTATCTGTAGATATGAATGAGTTATCAAGTGATACCAAGTCTCATATACAGATTGCATCATTGGGGAATTCAGAAAGCCTAAAAGTTGGTGAGATGGCCATTGCAATTGGTAACGCATTGGGCTATGGGCAGTCCGTAACAGTGGGATATATTAGTGCCCTTAATAGGGAGATATCATTAGAAGATGGCAATATGACTTTGTTACAAACGGATGCAGCAATAAACCCAGGCAATAGTGGTGGTGCACTTCTCAACAGCAGAGGAGAAGTGGTAGGAATCAATACTGTAAAATATGCTTCAGAAGAAGTGGAAGGTATGGGATATGCCATTCCTATTACTGATGCCATACCAATTATTACACAATTAATGAATAAAGAAGTGATACCTGAAGAAGAACAAGCATATCTGGGAATTATGGGAAGAGATTTAACGAAGGAATATTCTGAAGCATTTGGTATACCAGTGGGTGTATATGTAGGGGAAGTATCTAAGAATTCTCCTGCAGAGCGAGCAGGATTGTTGCCAGGTAGTATTATCACAAAGCTAAATGCTAGAGATGCTTCTACCATGGAAAGACTTGAAGAACTCTTATCAGAAACAAGAGCGAATGAATCTGCTGAATTAACCATTCAAGTTCTTGAAAATGGTAAATATATAGAAAAAATATTAAATGTTACTATGGGAAGCAAGTCACAGGGGAAATAAAAAGCACCAAATAATCTCTTATGAATATATTATACTATGAAAATCAGCAGTGGATTACCCAACTGTGGTAAGGAGTATATGGATGAAGAGGAGATTAATTGCTGTACTTTTGGTAGCCACCATATTAACCCTAGGACTAAGTGGATGTAAAAAGGATACGGACCTTACAAAGATAACCTTGAATGAAGTGGCCCATTCGATTTTTTATGCCCCTCAATATGTAGCGTTAGAAGAAGGTTACTTTAAAGATGAAGGTTTAGATGTTACTTTGGTTACTGGATTCGGAGCGGATAAAACTATGACGGCAGTCCTCTCAGGAGATGCAGAGATTGGGTTTATGGGTTCAGAGGCTTCTATCTATGTATATAATGAAGGAGCGAAAGACTATGTTGTGAATTTTGCCCAGTTAACTCAGAGGGCAGGCAATTTCTTAGTATCTAGAGAGCC
>CAZAKD010000016.1:0-10707 GCA_964485435.1 uncultured Lachnospiraceae bacterium | reverse complement strand
AGAGAGCCTTACACTGTTGTATAATATTCTTGAGGAAGCAGGAGTTATCACGGAAAGACCACCATATGCAGATATTATTAATACAGACTATGCCAAAGAAGCATTAAAATAAATAAGAAGCGTAAAATGAAGCACTTTAAAAGGTGCTTCGTTTTATATTATATTTATTATTATGAAGTGGTAAAAATAATTGCTACCCATGTAGAATAATGGTATAATATAACTAATTTCCATACAAAAAGTTACTTCATGTTAAAAGTCTTGAGAATACAGGAGGTACATTTATTGAATAGAAAAAGAGTTTTATTTTTCATTGTATTATGCTTCTGGGGATTGAATTATTTTAATAGTAATGCTTTTGCTTCCCCAATTAGTGCTCATGTATTGTATATTAGTTCGTATAATGAGAATTTTGAATCTGTTCCATTGCAACTTGAAGGAATAAAGTCCATTTTAGAGCCCCAAGATATAACAGTGGATGCTGAATATATGGATACAAAAAGATTCGAAACTGTAGAGAATGAATTATTGTTTTATAATATGCTACAATATAAGTTAACACATCTATTATCTTATGATGCTATAATTGTAGGCGATGATGCAGCTTTGCAATTTGCTATGAAATACCAAAATGATCTATTTCCTAGTACACCAATTGTCTTTCTTGGGGTGAATAATATACCACGTGCATTAAAGGCAAATGAGAATCCTTATATTACAGGAATTATCGAAGAGATGTATCTAAAGGATAATATCAATTTTGCATTGACAATCAATCCGGATGCTAAGAATGTAGTAGCTATAGTGGATAATACATATACAGGAATTGGTGATGCATTTCAATTCTATCAAAATAAAAAACACTTTTCAAATTTAGATTTTGATTACATAAATACTTCAGAACTTAGTCTAGAAGAATTAAAAGAGGCATTTGCCAAAATTGGATCAGATACCATTGTTTTATATCTGAGCATGTACGAAGATAAAGACAAAGTACTTTACACTATACCAGAAGCAAGCAGAATTATATCTGAATATATAAAAGTACCAGTATATCGGGCAGAGGTTGGTGGAGTTGGGGATGGTATCTTTGGTGGGAAGATGGTTTCTTATGAAGAGGCGGGACGACTAGCAGGTGATATGGTACTAAGATGTATGGAAGGTGAATCTATCCAATCCATTGAGATGGTTCAGACAAGTCCAAGCCATTACATTGTTGATAACAACTTGTTAGAGGAATATAAGATAAATGAAAGTGAACTTCCAGATGGAACCATATTGATCAATAGAAAGTTAAGCTTCTATGAAAGCAATAAGCAATTTGTACATACAGTTATTTTAATTATGTTTATCCTCACTGTATTCTCTATCGTTCTTGTTATTGACAATATTAAGCGAAGAAGAGCAGAAAAGAGCCTCAAGGAAAGTAAAGAAGCTTTGTCTAATACTTATGATGAATTAGTAGCTACGGAAGAAGAACTTAGGGCACAATTTGAAGTTACACAGGAGCATCTAGAAAAGATAGAAGTCTTAAATGAAACAAATGAGTTTTTAGCCAATCATGATTATCTTACAAAATTACCAAATCGTATGAACTTTGTAAGCAAACTTCAGAAGCTAATAGATAACGGAAGAAAGGGTGCTATTTTACTATTGGATCTTGATAACTTTAAGAATATCAATGATATATTAGGTCATACTTATGGAGATCAAGTATTACAAGAAGTAGCCCAACGTCTCATTCATACTAGTAATGAGCAAACTTATGTCTGTAGATTTGGAGGAGATGAATTTTTAATCTTACTTGAGAATGTATATCAAAGACAGACTATTATTAATTATATACAACTTCTTCAAACTGAATTTGAAAGTTCTTTCGTTTTAATGAATCGTGAGAATTATATTCAATTTAGTATTGGAATTAGCATTTTTCCAGAGGACTGTACAGAGGTTAATCAATTAATTATGTATGCTGATACAGCTATGTATAAGGCTAAAAACCAAGGAAAGAATAATTATGTCTTCTATCATGACGAGATGCAAGAAGAATTAAGAAGTAAGTCTGAGATTGAAACTATACTTAGGCAAGCATTAAAAGAAGATGGTTTTGTACTACATTATCAACCACAGGTTAGTGTAGAAACAGGTGAGATAGCTTGCTTTGAAGCACTATTAAGGCTGAAATCACATCAGATATCTCCTGGAAAGTTCATAGGGGTAGCCGAAGAATCTGGACTTATTATTGAGATAGGAAGATGGGTAACGAAAGATGTAATTAGGCAACTTAGTGAATGGAAAGCGAAGGGGATGAAGCCTAAAACAATATCTTTGAATTTCTCAAGTAAACAGCTTAGGGATTATACATATCTTGATTTCTTGCAAGAAGAGTTGTTTATAAATGAAATAGAGCCTAGATATATAGAGATTGAGATCACAGAGAGTTGCTTATTATATGGAACAGAGCTCGCCTTAGAATTCTTGAATAAATTAAAACATATAGGTGTTAAGATTGCACTAGATGATTTTGGTACAGGATTCTCATCTATTAATTATCTAACATATATACCAGCTGGTAAAGTAAAGTTAGATAAATCCCTAAGTGATAAGTTTTTAGAGCTAGACAATTCAGAAGTCATTAATAGTATTATTTCATTAGCCCATAGTTTGAATATGGATATTACTGCAGAGGGAATTGAAGAATTCTATCAATATGAGAAGTTAGCAAAGGGTGAATGTGATTATATTCAAGGATATCTATTTAGTAGACCCCTTCCGGTAGCTGAGTTAGAACAGATCTATAATGATAATCTACTGGATAAAGTATTAAATTATGAATTATGATATTAAAAAACCACTACTTGGCCAACGATAGGCCAGGTAGTGGTTCTTTATATTGTTGCTATTATTCATGTGCAACATCACTAGGTGCAGACTCAAGCTCTTCTTCTTCATCCCAATAATCGTCATCAAAATCATCATCATAATCGTCATCAAAATCATCAAAATAATCAGGAGTGAAATAACGATATACAGAATATGCAATAGCAGCTATAGCAGCAACGGCTCCAATAATTGCCAAAACCCATATAATTGTATTTTTCTTTTCGTCATCCATCTTTTTTTTGTGGACTAGTTCATTAAGCTTAACAGTATTCATGAATTCTTCGATCTTACTATTCATAGTAACACGTCCTTTCTTTCTGTAATCCGTTACAATCATAACTTTGTTTCCAAGTAAAATTGTATATGGATATTATATCACATTTTCATTTTTTTACTATAGATTATGATATTATCCTTTAATTTTTTGCAATTTGGCAAAGCTGGCCAACATTTTTTTGATACCAACTCTCGAGAAGTCCACTGTAACTTCATAATCGCGTCCACCTTCAGTAATTGCAGTCACAACACCTTGTCCAAACTTCATATGGTTTACTGTATCGCCTACTTGATAAGAAAGAGGTTCAGAATTGTTCACTGAAAACTGTTTTACAGGCGCTACTTTATATGGATTAAATATATTAGAAGGTTTTGGCTTACTGTATTCTTTTTGATATGTAGTACTCTCAGAATGATTGGATTTAGGAAATCTCGGTGAGAGAGAACTAGGGGATTGCTTTAATAGGTATCTAGGAATCTCACGGAGAAATCTAGAAGGTTTATTAAATTGAGTTTCTCCTCGTACCATCCTTTGTCTGGAAGAGCTTAGATATAACTTCTTCATAGCTCTTGTAATACCAACATAACAAAGGCGACGTTCTTCTTCAACTTCTGTTGGGTCATCTGAAGTAATACACATATAACTTGGGAACACACCATCCTCCATTCCGCAAAGATATACGTAAGGGAATTCTAAGCCTTTGGCTCCATGTAATGTCATTAATACTACAAGATTATCGGATTCTTCAAGGCTATCAATATCAGCTACTAGAGCAAGCTCTTCTAAAAATTCACTTAAACTTGGCTCTTCAATGGCCTCTTTCTCATAGGTTACAACTTTATTAATTAACTCATTAATATTCTCAATTCTGTTATTCGCTTCTTCTGTATCTTCAGCCTCTAAATTAGCTACATAATTAGTTGCCTCAATAATCTCATTCATAAGCTCTTCAATAGAAAAGTTAGGGGAAGATAATTGAGACTTTAAAGATTCAATTAAACTAACAAAGGAGACAATCTTATTCATACTTCTTCCCAAGCCAGGTATGTGGTCCGCATGTCTTAAGGCACTGTAAAAGCTTATGTCGTTATTTTGTGCATAAGCTGTTACACGGTCTATAGTTGTAAGACCAATTCCACGCTTTGGAACATTAATGATACGTTTGACTGCAATATCATCAAGTCCATTATCAATCGTCTTAAGATAAGCAAGAAGATCTTTAATCTCTTTACGTTGATAGAAGTTCACACCCCCCACTATCTTATAAGGAATATTTTTAAGAATTAACTTCTCTTCAAAGATACGTGATTGAGCATTGGTTCGATAAAGAATTGCAAAGTCATTGTAAGCAGCATCTTCTTCATCTACTGTAGTGCTAATACTATTTACTACATTTTGTGCTTCTTCGTATTCTGTATCGTATTGAACATAATGAATAGGTTCCCCTTCTTCATTATCTGTCCAAAGGGATTTAGCTTTTCTACCAAGATTATTGGAAATGACTTCATTGGCAGCAGCAAGAATGTTCTTGGTAGAACGATAATTCTGCTCTAATTTAATCACTTTAGCTGTGGGATATTCTTTCTCAAAGTTTAGAATATTATAGATATTAGCTCCTCTAAATTTATATATTGACTGATCATCATCTCCAACTACACATAGGTTATGCTCAGTTCTGCCGTCTTCATCACGACTAGAAGCAAGAAGTCTAATCAGACGGAATTGCACTGTATTCGTATCTTGATATTCATCCACCATAATATATCTAAATCGATTCTGATAATACTCTAATACATCAGGATTATTTTGAAAGAGTTCTACCGTCTTAAAGATTAAGTCGTCAAAATCAAGTGCATTATTATTCTTTAATCTTCGTTGATATTCTTTATACACACTAGCATATATATTCTTAGGAAAGTCACCCTGGGTGTTCAGTTCGTATTCTTCTGGGGTGATAAGCTCATCCTTAGCAGAAGATATGGCTGACATAATCGTTCGCTCTTTAATATTTTTGGTGTCGATATTAAGAAACTTACATATATCTCTAATCAGTGTCTTTTGATCATCCGTATCATAGATTGTAAAGCTACGATCATATCCAAGTCGTTCTATATATCTTCTTAAGATTCTTACGCAAGTAGAATGAAAAGTACTTACCCATATATTCTCTGAGCCATATCCAACAATTTTATCAACACGTTGACGCATCTCGCTTGCAGCCTTGTTGGTAAAAGTGAGAGCCAATATATTCCAAGGGTTTACATTCAATTCATCGATTAAATACGCTATTCTATGGGTCAACACTCTAGTCTTACCTGAACCAGCTCCTGCTAGTATTAATAAAGGGCCCTTATTATGTTGAACGGCTTCTCGCTGTTCTTTGTTCAAAGAGTCATATATACTCATATTAGTACCACCAATCTCATATTTTCTGTTCCCACTAAGTAGGTAAAAAAGTGCAAACATATGTTTAATTATATCATTACAAGTAGGATTCATCAAGGAAATTCTAACTTTACATATAGTAATCAATACTATATAATAAGGTGTGAAGGTGGTGACGTGTGAATGAATAATAATGAATATTTTAAGAAAATAATAAAGGATATTCAGAGAATAGATTATATTAAGCCAGAGGAGATACCTAATATTGATCTCTATATGGATCAAGTTACAACATTCATGGACGAGCATCTAAAGTCATCTAAGCGGTATGAAGAAGACAAACTTCTTACAAAAACTATGATTAACAATTATACAAAGAATAATCTATTGCCACCGCCAGATAAGAAAAAGTATTCAAAAGACCATATGTTGCTTTTAATATTTATCTATTATTTTAAGAATATTCTATCTATTACTGATATAAAGAATCTATTTGAGCCATTGACAGACAATTATTATGACAGCAAGTCAGAGATTAATCTTGAGTATATATATGACAAAGTATTTCAACTTGAGAAGGTACAGATTGATACAATCCTAAAGGATATTTTGACTAAATTTAATATATCAAAAGAGGTATTTCCAGATGCAGAAGATGAATTCTTAAACCAATTTGCGTTCATATGTATGTTAAGCTTTGATGTGTATGTAAAGAAATCAATTATTGAGAAGTTTATTGATCAGTCTGTAAAGAAGCGTCAGGCAGAAAAAGATAAAAATGATAAGAAATAACTTTAATGGAATGGGAATAATAAAAAAAAGGAGGACTTAAAAGACCTCCTTTTATAAATAATTAACTCTCTTTATCGGTTGAATCACCATTCACATTCAATCTTTTAAACACCATATCATAGCCATCGTTTCCATAGTTTAAAGAACGATTAACTCTACTTATGGTTGCTGTTGATGCACCAGTTTTCTCAGCAATCTCTAGATATGTTTTACGTTCTCTAAGCATCTTAGCAACTTCATATCGTTGTGAAAGAGAAAGAAGTTCATTCACTGTGCAAACGTCTTCGAAGAAAGTATAACATTCCTCAGCATCTTTCAAACTCAAAACAGCTTCAAATAAATGGTCTACAGCAGCAGTTCTAATCTTTTTACTCATAATTTCACTCCTTATATAACTTTTATTAATAATTAATATTACATTTGATAACATTTTAACATGATAAAGTATGAAAGTAAAGGAAAAATTCTTCCAAGCCTAAGAATCCTGAAGAAAATTCATAAATTTTTCTACAGATGTATTGATAATTAGACTTTCAGGGAAATTAGTAACCTTTAGGATCTCATCAGAAAAGGAATGGTTTCCTATATCATCCACTACATGAGCATCACTTCCTAGGGTAATTGGAACTTGGTATTCCTTACATAACTCTAGCATCAAAATATCATTTTCTCTGGCATTGAGTCTAAATCCATTTGGATTTAGTGAATTGTTATTCAACTCTAGAAGCACCTTATGTTCTTTTGCAGCGAGCACTAACTCCTTATAATCAATAGGATATCTAGCGTCATCAGGATGACCGATAATCTTAACATGTGGGTTCTTCATTGCCTGAATTAAAGCACTGGTATTTTCACGAATGGTACCTGGTTTTATACAAGGTATATGAAGACTAGCAATGGCTATATCTAAACAATTCAACGTATATTCATCCATATCAACATTGCCTTCATAATCAATAATATTAAGTTCAGAGCCCAATAATAGTTGGACTCCATGTCGATGACGTCCTACAACTCTAAGGTTATGAAAGTACATTGAGTGACATGTTCCAGGCATTGCTGGAGCATGTTCTGTTATTGCAAGTATGGCTATTCCCTTTTCATATGCAGCTTTAGCCATCTCGTCGATGGTGTTATATGCATGTCCGCTTGCAAGGGTATGAGAATGGGTATCTACAAGTATATTCATATTAATCCTTCTTTCTAGCTAAAGTTTAATTGACTCGGCTTTCATCATGGCTTTCGCCTCGTACATAAGAGCATCAGCCCTATTGATTGTGGCGTAAAGATCACGATCAATATCATGTTTGTAATAAGTATATCCAAATGGAATCTCTAATTTTATGTAATGTCTGAAATTATATTCTTCAAGCATTGATTGAAGATGTGACATAGAATCTTGGAAAAAGGAATGATACACGTTCTTGATAACTACAGCAAATTCATCACCACCTATGCGGTAGCATTCACCATAATCACCAAAAGATTCTTTGATACATTTTGCAGCGGCAATGAGTAACTTATCACCCTTATCATGCCCGTGTTGATCATTTGCTTCTTTTAAATTATTTAAATCAAACATTACAGTAATAATATCAGAATTCTCATTTAGAGATTGGTTTAATTTATCTATATCTTGTACATAAGAAGTACGGTTTTTGATATTCGTCAAGATATCAGTATAAGCTAACTTTTCAATGACACGGCTATTAATTCCCATCTTAACCATGGAAATTGTCTTCTTTAATGTTGAGAAACCATTAAATATAGTAAGGAAGAGTATTCCTATGCGAAGATAATATGAGTTATCAATATTTACTGAATAATAATTACGCAAAATATCTATTGAGCTAGCGATACATATAATCAAAACAGAAGTTACTAGTACATAGGTATATTCATTCTTATATAGGAATAATTCTCTTATGATTGTTATCATTGCAATTACCATAGTACCAATGACTAGATAAATAAAAATATAGATTAAATCGGGATAATGGGTGGTTCCTGTTAATGCAAAGACATTATTAAGTATATAATTTATTGAAAACAATATCAATAGTATATTGAATCCCTTGTATTTGCTGGAATGAGAAGATCCTTTTAAGAATAATATAAAAGGAATAGGGAATAACATCAAGCTTTGAAAGGTTATCAAATACTCTATGTATTGATAAGGTATTAAAAATCGAAAAAGGTTAGTTCTAGTTATGGACCATAAAGAGAATAAGATTAAAAAGCAACCTAAGTATAATAAGCTCTTACCTTCCTGAAACTTTTTAATGGAATATATGGATATGGCAATAAAAAAGAACCCTGATAATAATATTAGAATGCATATAATGAAAACAGGGAGATGGATGGTTATCATATGTTGAATAATAGCTCTTTTGCTTCCAATCATTACATCATTAACTTGTCCGACTCTATCACTACTATTGGCAAGTTCAAGAACAATTTCAGCTTGTGTATCTTGGGAAGGTAAATTAAATAGGTGATATGCACCATTATAATCTCCCATTAAACTATTAATATCGTGTCCATATTCATAGATTAAATCTTCATTCACATATACATTTAAATTGGAAAAATCAGTCCAAAAACAAAGTGTCATATCTTCTACGAAGTTCTCTGGAAGTTGACGCTTTATATGATATATTTCGCCTTCAGCAATCTCTATCTTAAATGGTAAAATGATAGGTACAGTTTCTCCTTCTTGTCCAATTGCAGTCCATCCATCATTGTATGAATGAACATCATCACTTAAAAGAGGAGAGTTATCTATATGATCTCCCCTGGAAGTTGCTAAGACGATAATTATAGATGATAAGATAAATATAAGAAAAATCCTAAATATATGCTTATCAAACATGTAATTCACCCCTAATGTTACATATTAGCTAAACCCACTTTTCCAAGTATACTATAAAATGGCAAATCTTACAATAATATTATGATTATATTTGCTTAGTTTCTTGAAGAATGAATGAAGATAAGATATACTAGGAAAAGATTATTACAGACGGTTATGAACGAATTAGGAGGATTTAATATATTATGAAAAAAGGTCAAGTAGGGGAAGGTATTATCGAAAGAGTTGATTTTCCCAATAAAGGAATTATATATATAGATGGTGAAAAGGTTACAGTGAAAAATGGTCTTCCAGGGCAAAAAGTACGTTTTTCTATTAATAAGATTAGAAAGGGCAGAATGGAGGGGCGTCTCTTAGAAGTTATAGAAAAAGCTGATATAGAAACAAGAGATGCGGCATGTAAGAATTTTGGAGCATGTGGCGGATGTACCTACCAGACAATAGCCTATGAAGAACAGTTAAAGCTAAAAGAAAATCAAGTGAAAAATTTAATTGATGCAGTCTGCGAAGAATATGAATTCCAGAAGATTAAAGGTAGTCCTATTGAATGGGGATATCGTAACAAGATGGAGTTCTCCTTTGGTGACGAGATAAAGGATGGTCCTCTGTCACTTGGACTTCACAAAAAAGGCAGTTTTCATGATATTATCACCACATCAGACTGCGCAATTGTGGATAAAGATTATAATAAGATATTAACTTGTGTATTAGATTACTTTACAGAGCTGGGTACATCTTTTTATCGTAAGTTGTCTCATACTGGATATCTTAGACATCTACTTATTAGAAGAGCAACGAAGACAGGTGAGATTCTAGTGAACCTGATCACGTCTTCACAAGAGGAGGTTGCGTTGGAATCGTTAGTAGAGGAGCTTAGAGGGCTAGATTTGTCAGGTGAAATCGTTGGTATCCTTCATACTATTAATGATAGTCTTGCGGACGTGGTTCAAAGTGATCGTACTGATATATTGTATGGCAGGGATTATATCTATGAAGAGTTACTAGGATTAAAGTTTAAGATATCTACATTTTCTTTCTTTCAGACCAATTCGTTGGGTGCAGAGGTTCTGTATAATACGGCGAGAGAGTTTATAGGAGAAACAAAGGATAAGTTGATATTTGATCTCTATAGTGGGACAGGTACGATTGCTCAAATCTTAGCACCAGTGGCTAAGAAGGTGATAGGAGTTGAGATTGTTGAGGAAGCAGTGGAAGCTGCTAAGGAGAATGCTAAGTTAAATGGTTTGGATAATTGTGAGTTTATCGCTGGTGATGTGTTGAAGGTGATTGATACGATTGAAGAGAGGCCCGATCTGATTGTGTTGGATCCGCCGAGAGATGGAATACATCCAAAGGCATTGGATAAGATTATTGATTATGGAGTGGATCGGATGGTGTATATATCTTGTAAGCCTACAAGTTTAGCAAGGGATCTGGTTGTGTTGCAGGAGAGAGGGTATAAGGTGGAGAAGGTTCGTGCGGTGGATATGTTTCCGGG